>JANPGQ010000159.1:0-2785 GCA_031423975.1 Cytophagales bacterium
ACAAAGGCGAATTTTACTATCTTTTACAAATTGATTGGAAATAATATTTTCATAGATATTTGAAAGATTGTATTTAATTAAGCTATTGGGTTGGGCTTTGAGATAACCCAAGTTAGGAAGATTTACTATTCCAAATTTATCAGCTTTAAGAAATAAAGATTTTGGGCGATTTTCTTTTGAAATATATCCCAAAAGGATTTGATTTAACGGAATTTTATAGGTCTTATCTAAGTCCGATAAAAAATAGCAAATGAGAGTAGGTTCTAAAAATGAATAATCGTCTTCGTAATCTAATAATTCAAAAAGTTTCTCATTTTCTTGGTACAAAGCCACACGGAAGGTATCAGAAAGAGATATATTATTTGCAGTCAAAAGGTCAATGTCAATCTTAAAATTTAGTGTATTCATTTAGCAAAGCTGTTTTTTAGTAAATCTTCTATTTGGTACATTTTTACTTGAAAGGGATAATCAACATATATAATATTATCTTCATTTAATGAGTAACCAGCTTTATTATCTTCCTTAGATTTCATCAAACAAGAATACGCTTCTTCCTTTCGATTCAATGACAATAAAACATTAGCCTTATAAAAATTAGCATCATTTAAATGAGAATACTCATTCAAACAAACATCAAAATATTCTAATGCTTTTGTTTGGTTGCCTTGCTTAAACTTCAATATTCCAGAGTAATACCAATCTAAATAATGAGTCCTTTCTTTCAGTTTTGTTATACAGACATTTAGATATTTTTCTGCTGAATCAAGGGAGCTTAATTTTAAGTATGAAATTCCTACATAGAAATAATAACTATGATCCATTTCATACGCATTTGGCTGTCTTTTAATAATTTGTTTAAAATCGGTTATAGCGTTTGTATAATCCTTTAAGAAAATGCACTTCATAAACCCTCTATATCCAAGCCAACTTGCAGTATCTAATTTTACAGCCTCATCCAAATTTTTCATGCCATTATAATAATCACCATTTTTGAAATAGGGCATTGCTTTCTGTTGCCATAAATACGCATTATTTGGATTAATTTTTATAATAGAATCAATAGTATTTTGCCAATCAAATGTATTGTAATTATATTTTTTCCAAGGTTGTTCACTATTATCTTGGCAAGTCGAATCGAATGACAGAATAAGTAATAAAAAAAAACTAAGGTATAATTTCATGGACTTGACCGTTAATAATTTTGAATGAAAAATAAGCGTAATAATCTATAAATATTTCTTTCCCATCATTCATTAATATTTTATATCTATTCCAGTTTTTTAGTTCTTTTATTAATGCTAATACACTATTTCGGTATTTATCTGGAAATGAGATTTTTTGATATAAATTATTCACTTCGTAAATGTTGAAGAATCCTACTCTTTTCTCACAATTGACCACAAAACGAACGGTCAATGTTCCATTTATTGTGTTATCATAATTAAGGCTTTTATTTAATGCCGTTATACAAGAGTCTGTTTTTAGAGGATATTTATATTTTAGATTGTAATATTGATAAATAAAACGCTTTGCTCTGCAAGTCGTAAAATTAGAAGTTGTGTCAAATTGATATTCTCCTGCCCCAAAATGCTCAGAATTAATTATTTTATTCTGAGCAAAAATATTGTTAGATGATATGAGTAAAAAGAAAAGAATTAATTTATAAAAATTCATATATGGGTTTTTCTATAAAAAATAATTCGCATGACTCGTTACGTTAGTATGAATCATACGAATTATGTCAAAAATAAAGTTTATTACTTAATTTTAGGGTCACACGTAGTAGTATGAGGATCTTCTGGTCCATGGCTTACACAAGTATGACAAGTATCTGTGTTACCTCCTTTAATAGACTCTAAATTAGCAACAACATTTTTACTTGCTTTCAATTCCTCTAATGATAATCTTTTCATGATATTTTTTGTTTGAATGTTTTAAATTATGATTTTTTTTCCTTTTGAAAGGAGATTGTATTTAGTTAATTGGGCAATGACCTCCGTGTGGTTGTGGCATAGGACAATTAGGATCTTGACAACCTTTATGACAAGAATCTGCATCTCCTCCTTTGATAGCCTCTAAATTAACTACAATACTCTTACTTGATTTTAATTCTTCCAATGATAATCTTTTCATGATTTTTAAAGTTTTTACATTAATCAAATTTTGAATTATGCCACTGGTGTACCTCCACCTATCGGTGTCGAAGTTCCTCCCGCTGGCGTAGTTGGAGTTTGTCCGACATGGCAGTTATCCGTATTTCCTCCTTTAATAGACTCTAAATTAGTAACAACATTCTTGCTTGCTTGCTTTCAATTCCTGTAATGATAATCTTTTCATTGTCTTTTCTGTTTAAATGTTAGAAAATAAATTATTACTATTTCATTACCCTGCTATTACAATTATAGTAGCATCTTTAATTGTTTGAGGAGTAATTGGTTCACGGTGGCAACTGTCCGTATTTCCTCCTTTAATAGACTCTAAATTAGCAACAACGTTCTTGCTTGCTTTCAATTCTTCTAATGATAATCTTTTCATTGTATTTTTCACCAAAGGGTTTAAAGTTTCCAACACCTTGTCAGAACATTTGCTTTGGCTTTACAAACCTACACCCTAACTCTACAAATATACAACCGACTTTTCGGTAAAGATAACCGACTTCTCGGTTAAAACTTTAACATTTTTAAGCACTAAAATTTAGAATATGTCGCTCGTGTTATATAAATTTGCCCACATTATTAAAACAATCAAACCCTTTTTGCACTATCAAACTGTTCTATCATGGAAG
>JANPGQ010000160.1:0-5633 GCA_031423975.1 Cytophagales bacterium
GCAAGGTTCGGGCATTTTCAACCGTATTGCGGATGTGCCTGTAACCAATACCAGCACGTTTACTTTCACAGATAAAGGGGGAGATAGTTATGCAGCTGATGGTTTGGCAATTGCTAAAATGTCGCCTGATTCATCGTATTGCTACAAAGTGGAGACTGTAGGAACGTATGGCGACCCCAAAATTAAGCCTGATTTACTTTATAATTTCTCACAAATTATTTGTGCAACACCCAAAACAGACCTCGTTATTTGTCCGCCCGTAGTATTGGTTGATGCTTTGGATTGTAATAAATATAACAAAGACGAAACGAATTGTAACGCTACCTCTTTCGAGAATAAATTAACTTGGACTTATCCAGACAAGGCTGGTTCTGGGGCAGATTGTGATAAAGAAATTGTGAAATATTCCATTTATTATTCGCCAGCAGTGGGAGCAGATTTCACGAAAATTGGAGAAGTAATCTCGCCAAAACCACCCGCTACTACGTTTACACATACGAAGGCGGATTCATATATCGGATGTTATTACGTAACGGCAACGAATCGTTTTGGAACGGAAAGTGCCAGAAGCAATGTGGTTTGTAAAGACAACTGTACATCGTTTGATTTACCAAATATTTTTACGCCCAATGGAGACGGCAAAAATGACATTTTCCAAGCCATGAAATGTCCAAGATTTGTGCAGAATGTGATGTTTGTGGTTTATAACCGTAATGGTCAGAAAGTGTATGAATACAACGGTCCGAAATTGGAATGGAATGGCAATGATTCATCTGGAAATCCTCTGCCAGCAGGTTCATATTTCTATACTTGCGAAGTTAAATTCCTAACACTTGACCCAACTTCTCCTACCTTAAATTTGAAGGGATGGGTTGAGATGGTGAGGTAGAGTTTAGAGTTTAGAGTTTAGAGTTTAGAGTTTAGAGTTTAGAGAAAACTTGAATGCTGTTTTTTTATACTTGAAATTTCATGTAAAAAGCCCTTTATTTTATTGATAGAGGGCTTTTTTGCATAAATTGTATTTTTAACTAAAAAAATAGTTATATTTGAATTCACGAAAATTATCCGAAAACCATGAAAAAACTAATCACAGTTTTTACCCTAATGATTTTGATATTTGGGTGTTCTTCTAAAAATGCAGAGATTGTTTCTAATGAATCTGTTAAGGGAGAACAAGAATACGCAGTTGTTGAAGATGCAGCAGAATCCTCAAAAATTACAACTACAAAATTTTTACCTCCTGAAATTAAGGCGGATGAAGAAGTTGCTCCACCTCCTCCCCCACCCGCTCCAAATGTCCCTAAAAAGATAATTCACACCGCTGATATTCGCTTCAAAGTTGATGATTTGCGGAAGGCGGAAACGAGCATAAAAACTCGTGTACAGGCAATGGGTGGCTATATTTCTAATACTAATCAAAGTCGGCAGAGTGGAAATCTGGAAAATTCTTGGACAATCAGAATTCCTGCGGAGAAGTTTGAAAAGTTTTTGGGAGATGTAGAAAAAGAATCGGTTTTTACAGAATCTAAAAACGTTTCTGCCGAAGATGTAACGGCTGAATATGTGGATAATTACCTCAGAATCAAGTCTAAACAAAAGGTTTTTGAGCGATATTTGGAACTGCTGAAACAAGCCAAAAATGTGCAGGATATTATGGCGGTTGAGGAGCAAATCAGGGTAATTCGTGAGGAAATTGAAGCCAAAGAAGGACGACAAAAATATCTAAATGATCAAGTTGCGTATTCAACCGTTACCCTAAATTTTTACCAAGAAACAGAATCTTCCTCTGCCCCTGAGCAACCTTTTTACGTAAAAATCTGGAAAAATTTTGTGGAAGGTTGGAACTCTTTCTTCGCCATGATTATTGGACTATTTTACTTAATTCCGTACTTTTTGGTATTGTGGGGAGTGATTTATTTGCTAAAAAAATGGTGGAGAACCCGTAAAAATTCGTAATTTTAGCTTTATAATATCATCTCAATTTTATGAAAAAATACGTAATTCTTACGATTCTAAGCATTTTTATCTTCTCATGTGCAGGCCCTACACCCGAACCTGGCGATGAACCTTTGAACGTGGCAGATGGAAAATTAATTATCAAATTTACCGACCCCAAATTGGAGGTAAAGAACAGTATTACGATTGCGAAAGATGAAATTTTGGCGATTTCTATTAACATCAAAAAGGCTATCGATGGAAGTTTACCCGTAAAAATGTCGGCTTATGTTACTGACAATTCTGAAAAAAAAGGGATTTTGATGTTGGATAATATTCGCTTGAAAAATACCGATGAACAAACGCAAAGTTTAGAAGTAGTTCTGCCCGAAGTAGGCAATACGGTTTCACGCATTTTTTACATTGAAATCACGGATTCTAAAGGTAAAATCACTCGCAAAGCTTTAGCTATCACGCCCTTAGCCACTAAACAAATCAGTTCTTGGTCAAATATCACTTTGGGCGTGCAGGGTAGTGGCTATCCATCCAGATTTTCTTCCACCACGGGCGATTTATACACGGCTTGCGATTTAGATTCTAACATCAATTTTGTAGATATTACTTACGCAACTATTGGCTCTCCGTCCATTAAACCCACAATTTTGTCTAATCCACGACGGGCGGCTTTGGGCTTGGGAAATATTGCCAGTGATAAAAATTGTGCAAGTGTGGTGGCAGTAGGAGGCACAACCACTTATTTTGCTCCCTTGACTTCCATCATTGATTTTACTAATGTCAATGACTTTGTTTTGTCAAATTTAGTAGTGGCAACCACCACGCAGGAGGTTGTAGTTGAAGCAGGGAAATATTACGTTTTCCGGCACTCCAGAACGACAAAAGATGGCAAAACGGTAGTAAGAAAGGGCGTTTTGAAAGTAAACAGTCTTAATCCAACTTATACATCTTCGGGAGCAACGCTAACTTGGGGATTGATGAATATGGATATTAAGATGCAACACTGATTTCTTTCTTCATTTTCCAATGTTGAATCTCTCCAAATAGCAAATAAGAATCTTCAAATATTTCGTAACCAATTGATAAATAAAACTTTACGGCATTTTCTCGAGCATCAAGGATAATTTCTTTGATGCCTTTTTGTTGAGCAAGTTCTTCTAAATATTTCATCAATAATTTCCCTACTCCTCGCCCTTGTACGTGCGGAGCAACCGCCACACAACGCACTTGTCCCTGCGTAGGCGTATTAGTTTGCATACGGGCAACACCCACAATTTCGTGAGTTTCCTCATCAATCACCATCGCATGGTCAGACTGGTCTTCGTCTTGTAGCACTTCGCTACCTTTCAGTTGTCCCCAAGGTTCACGCAAAACGGTGTAACGAAGGTGATAATATTGTTCCCATTCTTGGGCTGTTTCGGGGATTCGAGTAATTAGCATTTTTAATAATTATTTCATTTTCAAAGCAACATCTTCAAAGTGGATTCCTCCCCAACCGTATTTCATAAAATTACGGACATTTTGATGATTTTCGCCCGTAGGATTCTCTAAAACGTCATTTCTATAAAATGCGCCGAAGCAAGCTAAGGTCTGTGTTTGGTCAAAACCTTCCAATTTGGCAAAAGCAAATAATTTGCAAGAGCCAGAATTTTGTCCCGCTTCATTATAAGTATCACCATTTTTAAAAGCCGTTGGGGTGAAATCATAATGCTCATCAATGGTGGCAATTACTTCCGAAAATTCAATTTGTTCGGGCGAGGTTTTTAGTTCTTGAATCAATTTTTCAATAGTCATGATTTAGTTTTTTTATGAATGAAAAAGGTTGAGCTATTCTGAAATGCTCAACCCAAAAATATTTAAACAAAGATAGCTTCAAAACTTTATTCATCCTCCAAAATAACTGTTCTATTGATGGTCATGGCTTCTTTGCCCTTGATTTTGTCAGCAATTACTACACCCTTAAAAATCATGGCGGTTGATTTTGTCATGGTAAATGAAATTTTAATAAGTCTAAAATTCAATCCTATTGTTATGTGCTAATCTCTAATTCCTAATTCTCTATTTCCTCCCTCCAAAACCTCCACTTTTCTATCCAAAAACATCTGTCCATTACGAGTCCCTAATTCCTCGGTTGAAATGGAAAAAGACTTCACAAAATACTCATAATTGGTGGTAATAGAGAGGGTATATATTCCATCCTCCAAGCGAGCAAGGTCGAGAAGCATGGCATAATTGGGGCGACGGTGGAAAATATCACTTTGAAAAATTTTCCCATTTTGGTCTTTCAAGGTAACATTCAATAACTCTTGTGCAGGATTATTTACGGTAACCTTAAAATTCAAAAGACTGTTAACTTCTTGAACAACAGATACTTGAAAAAGGTTTTTGGAAAATCTATCAATCTTTGGGCGTTCTTCACGCATGGAAAGATACTGAGCAGATACGGATACTGTGATGAAGGTAAATGCTGTAAGGAGAGCAATTTTAATGAAGTACTTTATCATAATTCTGTCTGTTTAAGGAGTTTCTTAAAACTCATTGGCGGTTGTCAAAAACAGTGGCTATTGTGTTATTTTATTAATACAAATTTAACCCATATATGATGGATATATACCAAAAATGTGATAGAATTAGTAAACGGTATTTTTAGAGAAAAGAAGAATATTTTGTAGGGTTGGTCTTTACTCTTGTTCATCTGAAAGTTTTACTACCCTGCCAATGGACATAACAGATTTATTACCCACCTTAGCATTCAGTAAATCCCCTGATTCGAGATTGATGTGTTTGAGAAAAAAACCATTTCCATTTTTTACAACAAATACATATTGCCCATCTCCCAAAAGTCCAAGATTGAGGTTTATCACTACTTTAGAATCGCTACTAATCGTTTTTTCTTCTATAAAAATAGACTCATTTTTCCTTCTCAAATAGGCTTTTACAGGCTCTTTCGTAGGATTATTGACTGTTATTCGAAAGCTTAATGAATTGTTTTCTTCTTCTGATATGGAGACTTTAAATTTCTTTTCATCATCCTTGAACTCGTTCCGTTTTGGCTCGCTTTTAGAGATAAATTGAGCGTTTACTTTAAAAGTGGTTAGCAATAACAAAAGGGGTATAAATAATACTTTTAAGGGCTTGGTCATTTTGATTTATAATTTTAGGGTTAGTTCAATAGAAAATAGCAACTTTTATTGATTTTTTTTAATGAATATTTTATTGATCGTATGTTATCATCGTAGGTTTTAAAATGAAATGTTTCAAAACCTACGATTTTGTACGCTTCAAAACTTCTATCGTTTCATCATCTGAGCCATATTTGGCATTTTCATTTTGCCATCTTGTACATTGTTCATCATCTTCATCATTTTACGCATTCCGTCAAATTGTTTCAGAAGGTTATTGATTTCTGTAACAGACGTTCCCGAACCCGCCGCAATCCGTTTCTTCCGAGACATATCTAACATATCAGGCTTTTGGCGTTCCTTCAAGGTCATTGATTGAATGATGGCTTCGATAGATTTAAAAGCATCATCTGGAATATCAACGTCTTTCACCGCTTGCGACATCCCTGGTACCATGCCCATAATATCTTTCAGCGGACCCATTTTCTTGATTTGTTGTAACTGCGAATAGAATTCCTCAAACGTAAACTGGTTCTGGCGAATTTTCTTATTGATACGTTC
>JANPGQ010000161.1:0-3060 GCA_031423975.1 Cytophagales bacterium
GGAATATAATTTCCGTAAGGTTTACCATTTTCGTCTAAATCTGCATCAAAATATTGTTGCTTCTTTTTCGATAAAGTCTGATGAGCCGTTAAATCGAAATCGGTACGTGAGTGAATTCCTTCCATTTCTTTAAATCCGAAAGGGAATTTATATTCAATATCCACGGCAGCATTGGCGTAGTGAGCCAATTTCTCGTGGTCGTGGAATTTTAAATTTTCAGCAGGTAAACCAATCGCTTGGTGGAATTTCAAACGAGTTTCTTTCCATTTGTTATACCATTCCATTTCAGTACCAGGGCGAACAAAAAATTGCATTTCCATTTGTTCAAATTCACGCATACGGAAGATGAAATTTCTTGCAACTATCTCATTTCTAAATGCTTTGCCAATTTGAGCAATTCCGAAAGGCACTTTCATACGTCCTGATTTTTGAACGTTTAGGAAGTTTACAAAAATACCTTGTGCTGTTTCTGGACGAAGATAAATCAAAGAAGCATCTTCCGAAACCGCACCCACTTGCGTTGAGAACATCAAGTTGAACTGGCGAACTTCAGTCCAGTTTGCGGTATTTGAAATCGGACATTTGATGCCTTCGTCCAAAATAATTTGGCGTAAACCCGACATATCATCGGCAGTCATGGCAGCAGCCATTGCTTCCAATAATGCTTTTCCTTTTTCTGGAGAACCTTCCGCTTCGTATTGTTCGGCTTTGGCTTCCAATAATTGGTCGGCACGGTAACGCTTTTTAGAATCTTTGTTGTCAATCATCGGGTCGTTGAACGAATCCACATGACCAGATGCTTTCCACGTAAGCGGGTGCATAAAGATGGACGCATCAATACCCACAACGTTGTCGTTGAGCATTGTCATGGCTTTCCACCAAAGTGCTTTCAAATTATTTTTTAGTTCTACACCATTCTGACCATAGTCATAAACGGCTTGGAGACCGTCATAAATCTCAGAAGAAGGAAACACAAAGCCATATTCTTTGGCGTGCGAAATAATGTCTTTTAATGTTGAAGCGGTATCTTGTTGTTTTGGTTCTGCCATTGTTTTTTGTAATCTTTATTTATTACTTACCGCAAAGTTACTAACTTGCCTTGCAAGAATACAAAAAGAAAGCCGAATCTTTCGAGTCGGCTTTCTTTTGATAAAATTTTGATAGTTTTTTAACTCTATTCTTTACTCATGAATTTAGTGTATTCATAAACATAAAGATTAAGTTTTCTCCAAACTACCTCTTTTTTAGGATACTTTGCTACAAATTCTGGGCTGTCGGCAAATAATTTGTCGTAGCCTTCATCAAAATCTGATTTCTTCAACCAAAATATTTCATCTCCTTTCTTTACATAAAATGACTTGTCGATTCCACCTGCCATTTTCAAAGGACCAAATCCGATTGAAGCCGTTTCTTTTGCCATGTTGTCTCCATATACTTGGATTATGCTGCAAAATTCTGGATTTACCAATTGCATCAAATATTCTTTTTCTTTCTTTTTATTCTTCAATGAAACTGCTTGATTCTTAAAAAATACATATCCTTGGTCTAATATTTTATCCAAGTTCTTATTAGTATAAGATTTCAAATCAGAGATTGCGGCACTTTTTGTAGTTAATTTGTTTAAACCCGAAGGAATCAAATACATTTCATCAATTTGGTCGGCTTCATATTCTTTCTTTTTTCCAGTAGCCCCATCTTTGATTTCAATAGAATAAATTTGACCTTTTTTTCGGTCTAAATCATCTTTGATGCCTGTTACAACGGTACCGTCTTTCAATTTTACTTTACATTCTTTAGAAGCATAACTGTCATAAACGGGAAGAAATTGGAAGGTTGAAGCATCTGGTTTTTCATCTTTGTCGTCTTGTGCTAATAGGCTGAATGAAGTGGCAGATAAAAGGAGAGCGGTCAATAGTCTTTTGTTCATTTGTGATAGAAATTTTAAAAGTGGAAAAATAATTTCTACAAATAACTATATTTTTTCTGATAAATGTAAAATAAGTTTTGAGAATACATCAAAATAGCGAACTTGAAAATCATGAATTATGACTGTAAATCTTCATTATTGAATGGTTTTTAGCCTTTTTTTATACCTTTGCAAAGCTATGACCAAATTCCTAATTATCCGTTTTTCATCCATCGGTGATATTGTTTTAACTACGCCCGTTATACGTTGTTTAAAGCAACAATATCCCGATGCGGAGGTGCATTATGTTACCAAGAAATCTTATCAATCTTTATTAGAAAACAATCCGTATATTGATAAAGTCTTTACCTTAGAAAAAAGTCTTAATGATATGGTAAAGCAATTAAAATCAGAAGATTATGATTATGTAATAGATTTGCATAATAACCTCAGAACGACCATTGTTAAACTTCGATTGGGCGTAAAATCGTTTAGTTTTGATAAATTGAATTTTCAGAAATGGGTTTTGGTTAAATTCAAAAAAGACATCATGCCCAACGTTCATATTGTGGACAGATACATGAAGACAGTGGAAACTTTGGGTGTAGTGAATGACAATGAAGGCTTAAATTATTTCATTCCAGAAAAAGATGAAATCCCACTCGATTGGCTACCCAAAAATTTTAGAAGTGGTTATGCAGTTTATGCCATCGGAGGGCAACATGAAACTAAGAAATTGCCTCTCCATAAAATGATTGAACTTTGCCAAACGATTCAATTGCCTTTGGTTTTGGTAGGAGGAAAGGAGGATTCAGTTATTAGTGAACAATTATCAGTTATTAGTAAAAATAGTCCAATTTTTGATACTTGCGGAAAAATGAACTTAAATCAATCGGCATCCATTATTCAGAAATCAGCCATTGTTTACACCCACGATACAGGAATGATGCACGTAGCGGCGGCTTTGAAGAAAAAGGTAGTTTCTATTTGGGGAAATACCGTTCCAGCGTTTGGCATGTACCCGTATCAGACTGAATATGAAGTAATTGAGAATAAAGAATTACATTGCCGTCCGTGTTCCAAAATTGGATATAGTAAATGTCCGTTGGGTCATTTTAAGTGTATGAATGATTTGAAATTTTCGTAAATTTATA
>JANPGQ010000162.1:0-14170 GCA_031423975.1 Cytophagales bacterium
GACCATCATCTTTTTGGTCAATCGCTTTACTCTTTACTCATCCAAATGCCCGATGTACAGCACATTACGGTTTTTAAACGTGGACAAGAAGTTTTAGATTTTTTGGAAAACAACGAGGCAGACGTGGTGCTGTCTGACCTCCAAATGCCCGAAATGAATGGCATTGAACTAACCACCCAAATTCATCAATATTTTCCCGAAGTGCGGGTGCTGATTCTGACGATTGATGACGAACCTCATAAAATCAGACAAGCCATTGCTGCTGGGGCTTCGGGTTATCTTTTGAAAGATACTGACCGCACCGAACTGGAAGAAGCCATCCGAAAACTGTATCAAAAATTGCCTTATTATTCTGAAAAAGTGTTGAAAATTATCACCACTAATCATAATGATAATAAATTGATAAACAGTGAGTTATCTCATATTTCTTCTCGTGAAATTGAGGTTTTGAAACTCATTGCGATGGAATATTCTACTAATGAAATTGCCGAAAAGTTATTCGTGAGTGTAAATACCATTGAAAGCCACCGCAAGAGTTTGATGAAGAAATTGGACGTGAAAAACGTGGTTGGACTAATCAAATTTGCAATGCGGCATAAATTGGTTGATTGATAGGAATACTGATTTGAATACGGCTTCCTTCCTCTTTTTTAGATAAAATATTTAATTTCCCTTTCAAAGACTCTACTCTTTCTCTGATATTTTTAAAGCCATTTTCTTGCTGTTCTTCGCTGAGTCCAATGCCATTGTCTCGCATAAATAATTCAATGGTACCGCCATTTTTTCGGAAAGTCAGGGCGGCATCGCTGGCTTCGGAGTGTTTTAGAATATTATTGATTAATTCCAAACAAATGGAATAAATGTGAAAAGAGGCTTTTCTGTTGATAATTACCTTGTTTTCTTCCATTTCTTTTAAGCCTTTGGCGTTAAGAGTAAATTCTATTCTGGTGGAAAAATTAAGCCTTTCAAACATCTTTTCAAGGGCGGTTTGTAAGCCATATTTTTCCAATTCTTCGGGCAATAAATTATGCGAAATCAAACGAACTTCTTTACAAGCCCCTTCTACCATCGACTGAATCTGAGCGAAGATTTTTTGGTCGTGCGTAGGCAATTTTTGCCGATTCAAAGTCAATAAACTCACCCGCACCGCCGACAGTAACGAGCCTACATTATCGTGCAGTTCAGACGCAACTCGCTTGCGTTCAATGGTTTGTCCTTTCAGCAATGCTTCTTGGATTTCGTTGTTTTTATTAATCAATTCTTTGTTTTTATTCCGAAGAAATACACTGTAACCTACCGCCAAAATGCTCAATGCTGAAACCAATAAAACTATCAATAAAAGTGTCTTTTGTTTCTCATTTTCTAAGAGTAAATTCTTTGCTAATTCATTGATTTTCAATTGTTTAATCTCTTGGTTTTTTTGTTGATTAACTGCCGTATTTTTAATATCTTTTTGCAAACCTGCCTGTACTAATTCCAAGCCTTTTTGTACTAATTTTTGCTTTTCGTTTTGAGCTAAAAGCAATTTAATTTGATTCGTTCTCTGAATGGCATCCGCTTGTTTTTGGGCTAAGTTTTTATCATTATCAAATCGAATTTTCATCTGTTCAAGTTCAAATCGTTTCTGAATATCGCCCAGATCATTAATCTTTTGGGCTTTCTGTGAGCTGTCTTTTGAGATGATGGCTTGGCGATAATATTTCAAGGCTTGGTCATGGCGATTCAGCAATTCTGAAATTTCAGACAGTTCAATCAAGGCTTGATATCGAACTGCACTACTTTTGGATTCTGAGGCATTGTTCAGCATCAACTTGGCGTATCGTTCAGCCTTCGAGGGTTCATTTTTTAGCCGATAAAGCGTTACGTAACTCGAATATAAGGAAGCACGCCCTTGCAAATAATCCTTTTTGGCAAAAATGGCATCCGACTCATCAAAATATCTTTGGGCTTCATCCGCACTTTTTTCTACTTCCAAAAAATAATCTCCCATCACCGATTTTGAGTAGGCAATCTGAATATCATTTTTAGATAATTCCGAATGTTTTACCACATTGAGAAACATATTTTTTGCTATTTCATTTTTCCCCAAAACCTGATTTGAGATACCACTAAGTCTATAACATTCAGCTAATTGTAATTCTAAATTTATGGGCAAATTTGGGATTTTCTCTAAATAATCAATGGATTTTTGAATGTAGGGAATCACTTTTTCGTATTCTTTTATTTGGTAATAAATTTGCCCAAAACGGAGGTTTATTCGCCAAATTTCATCGCAAGGTTTGGTACCTTCTTCGCATTTTCTGAGGGTATTCAAATTGGCTTCTAATGATTTAGTAAAAAGATTTTTCTTGAGATACAGATTGGACTGATAAAACAATGCCCGAATTTGGTTGGCATTATTGTTCATCGAAAGGGCTTTTTGATAAAGTTTTTCTGCATAAAACAAGCCCGAATCAGCCCAAAGGCGAGTCATTAGGGTATAATTTCTGCAAATTTTATTGAGGTAAAAAATCTGTAAAGTATCATTTGCTAAGGTTCGAGGCTGAGTTTCGAGCGTTCGGATGCGTAGTTTAGCCTGACCCATTTCGTCCATATTGGGCAGTTGAGCAAGGACATTTATGGAGAAAAATGTCAAAAATGCGATGAGGATAAATCGGTTCATGGGTCTGAATTTTAAACTAAATTAAGCGATTTATGGAATAGATTAAATGTTTTAACGCAAAAATCACGGTTTTCCGTGATACGATTCACGGATTGCCGTAATTGACAGAGGCGAATTATTGGTGGAACTTTGTGGAGTCATTTGGCAGACTGCTATCGGCAGTCGGCTATCAGCAATTGGCTAAGGCATTGCCAACTGTTGATAGCCGAAAGCTGACCGCCGAAAACCTAAGTTTCTTTGCTATCAACCCTTTCCCAATTACCTCCATGAACAACGAACCTCAAAATTTATCAACACATTATGTTTTGGTAAATCAAAAACAGAGAACATTAATTCCCGTAGAAAACATCATCATGCTCGAAGGTCAGAGTAATTATTCCGTTTTTCATTTGAAATATGGAAAAAAGCGAATCTATGCCCACACGATTCGGTACTTTGAAGATCAACTTCTCGACCAGCAATTTATCCGTGTGCATAGTGGTTTTTTGATAAATCCTTCCTTCGTGGTCGAATACAATCGAGAGGATAACAAATTACGAATGGAGAATAATTTGGAAGCCAGTATTTCCAGACGAAAACGGAAGAATTTGAAGGAGATATTGCTGATGCAAAACTGATTTTTCATTATTTTCAAAATCTTACCTCAATTTCAAATTATAATTCATCAAAAATTATGAAAAATATATTCTTGATCTTTTTCTTTTTATCCTGTTTATCAAAGACTTACGCTCAAATTGGTATTAAATCTGATGGTTCTGTTCCCATTGTTTCGGCACAATTAGAGGTGCAAAGTACCAACAAAGCCTTTTATCCTCCCCGAATGACAACGGCACTAAGAACAACCTTCCCTAATCCTCCACAAGCTGGAGCAGTAGTGTATGATACTGACTTGAAGGGCTTGTTTGTTTACAATGGTTCTTCTTGGGTATCTGGTGGACTTTCGTTTCCTTTTTCAGTAACTCAGAGTAGTAATACTAATCTTTTAAGTATTGAAAATAGTAATACAAGTGTAAATTCTTCAACCATTTTGTCTCAAACTAATTCAGTGAGTGAAGTGGGTGGTATAACTGGTTTTGCGAATAATTCAAGTCCAACTGGTAACCCATCTGGTACAAAAGGGATTAATTTTTCTACTAATTCAAATGGTTATGGTGTTTATGGAGAACATATAGGAACAGGTAAAGCCGTTTATGGAACTTCTAATTCTGGGGTTGGGGGATATTTTACCTCTTCAAGCGGTTATGCTCTCATTACTGACGGAGGAAATGTAGGTCTTGGCATTCCAACTCCACTCGAAAAACTCCATGTATCAGGCAATATTCGTGCAACAAGTTTGGCAGGAACGGGTTCAAGGGATGTGAGAGCTGATGCTAATGGGAACTTAACGGCAGCGATTCGAACCAAATATTTTTCTACCTCTAATCTTTCTTTTGTACAAGAAAACACTAATGGCTCTTCTGTTGCTAACTATACTGGTGGAGCCGCATACGCATCTACAGCATCAGGTACGCTAAAATGCCCTTTGTATCTTCCTCATGGAGCAACAGCAACTAACGCAAGAATTTACTACACTGATAACGATGCAACCAATGATTTAACGTTTTCGGTCCAGAGAATTAACTTTCCAAATGGCGGAGGTTTTTATGGTTCTTTTGTGTCGTCATTAGGGAGTAATTCGGCTGTTCTCTTTGTGGACATACCCGTATCATTTACGGTTGATAATCTAAATAATACTTACTTCATCAATGTTAATCCGAAAACTGGTGGTTCAGTTTGGACGAATTCAAATAATCTTGCCGTAAGAAGCGTAGTGGTAACATATACAGAGTAGAGGAATTCGCTGTTATTGGTGCTTTCACCAATAACTCGGACGGTATTTTGTTGGTAAAACACCAATATAAGCAGAATTGTAATTTAAAACTTTATTTTTTTTCAATTTTAACTTACCCAAAAATCATGAAAAACATCTTCCTTTTTATATCATTTTCTATACTCATTTCATGGTCAGGAAATGCCCAAACATCTTTTGTGTATTCTGGAAGCGCCACTAACAGCTTCTTGGCTGGAGGGCCTGCTAAAATCAGTGCACTTGGCGACAATACTACCATTTTTTCAAGTCCATCCTTTTATCATATTGGTCTGGCTGGCGTTGCCAATAATGGTTTTTTGGGAAATATTGGGGTGTTTGGTACTACCAAACAACATACCATTGGCTCGGCAAGTAGTCATTTTGCTATTTATGGAGATAACTCAAGTAATAACCTTAATGTCAGTAATGTAAATGTTACTGGCGGCTTTTTTGCAGCAAAAAATATTGGTACAGGAACTATCGTTACGGGCGTTTCTGCCAATTCAACTGGTTCAAACAATTTCAGTACCACTTATGGTGTAAATGCCATTGCCATCAATAATAGTAATACTACTGCCAATAAAACTATTGGTGTGCGAGGTGAGTCTGTTTCAGGTAATTCTACCACTTCTAACTATTTATACGCCGTAACTAATCCTGGAGGATATTTTACGGGAGATGACGGGCAAGGGCTATACGCCACTACTACCGATGGTTATATTTTGAATACTTTCGGAAAAGTTTCGCAAGCGGTTACGGGTTATAGTAATTTAACAAGTGCTTATATGAATGCGGGGGTAGTGGGGTATGCAGAAGGAACAGGAAATTTTAAAGTAGGCGTTTATGGCTATTTAAATGGTACTGCTGGAACCAGTGTTTCATCAGCCGTATACGGACAAGATAATATTAACACTTCAAGTACTTACGCAGGATATTTTATTGGAAAAGTATCAATGAACAGTAGTCTTTATGTTGGCGGAACTGCACAAGTGTCAGGAACTCTTTTTGCCAGCGGCGGACTAACAACATCAGGCACAAAAAACTTCACCATCGACCATCCCCTCGACCCTGAAAACAAAATCCTTCGCCACGCTTCCATCGAAAGTAATGAGGTTTTGAACCAATACAGTGGTAATATCATAACGGATGCTTCGGGATTAGCTACGGTGATTTTACCCAATTATTTTGAAACTTTAAACAAAGACTTTCGCTATCAACTCACTGCCATAGGTTCTTTTTCTCCCGTAATTATCAAAAAGAAAATCAGTAATAATCAGTTTATTATCCAAAGCAAACAGCCTAAAGTAGAGGTTTCGTGGCAAATAACGGGTGTACGAAATGATAGAAATATGCAGTACAAACCCTTTGTGGCAGAATCTGAAAAAGAGGAGAGTGAGAAAGGGAAATATTTGAGTCCAGAGGCGTATGGGATTGCTCAGAAAAAGGAGGTAAAAATTGGCGATATGCCATTGTTTAAAAATCAAGAGAAATCAGTTGGGGAGAAATAAAATAAACATTAAAATCATGAAAAATAAACTGATAATTACTCTCTGTATCATGCTTTCAACTTTTTTGAGTTGTAATAGTAAATCAGAAAAAAATACCGATAAATCTGAAATTACCCAAGAAGTTATTCAAGACGAATTTTACTTCACTTTCACCATTGACGGAAAAGAAATCAACATCAAACCCGATGATGTTTCAACGTCTTATAATAACGCCTTGAAGAAACCAACTTTTAAAATTTTGGCAGGAAATTATGGAGAAATCAGTGTGGTTTTGACCACTACTGCCGATATGACAAAGCCCTCTTCAACGCCTTCGGGTTCAACCAATTATGACGAGCAAATCACACAGGGGAGCGTTTCATTGCAAAATTATCCAGAGAAAAATTACGTTTTTAATAGTTTTGATACGGGTTCTCCAGCCACTTCTATACCCGTGCGAAACGCTTTTGTAATCACGAAAACTGAAAGAGTTTCGGATGGTAGAATCATTACAGGAACGTTTAATGTGAAAGTTTTTGGAGGAGATAATAAGAAAAATGACCCCAATATTAAGGATAGAATGGTAGTGGGGAAATTTAAAGTGAAGCATACTTTTTCGGAGGTGAAGTTTTAGATTTTACCACACACTAAGTTTTAAACCTAATCCTTTGATTTACAATGTATTTGGAATTATTTTGGTAAACGATATGGACTAACCATCCTCATTTACCATACACTCCAAAATACTTGACCATGAATGCAAAACTTTTATCTTTCACCCTCATTGGCTTTTTGTTTTGTCATACTTCTATTTCTCAAATCCCCAGTACAATTGATTCGCTTGATTTATTTTTGCATACCAAACCTAAAAATAGCCTATATCTAAAGGCTATGAAAGATTTTGCTTTACTCCAAATCAATAAGGGGCATTATCAACAGGCGGATTCATTATCAAATTCCATAAAAATCTTATCAGAAAAACTTAATTTGAAGCCACAAGGGCTTTATTTCTCTTATATTATTGAAGGGAATATTGCCAATGTAAAATCAGAATTTAAAGTTGCTTTGACTAATTACTTTAAAAGCAAACAAATAGCAGAAAAGGATCTGACCAAAGATTTAGTAGAAAATTCCGTAAAAATGATTGCGGATGTTTATCGGCAAACAGGCGATGAGGATAGTTTGATGAAATACTCATTACAGGCAATTGCCATTATGCAGAAATACCCTTTCAAGCCCTTAGACCCTACTCCTTATCAGTTTATTGGCAATATTTTAACTAATTCTTGGGAGTTTGAAAGGGCTTTGGGGTATTATCAAAGGGCAGTTGCTATTTGTACAGCCAATAAAAATGACAAAGCCATGTGTAGTATTGAAAACCGATTAGGCAATTTATACGCACGGTGGAAGAAACCCCAAGAAGCATTGGTACATTATGAGAAGGGCTTGGTTTTGGCCAAAAAGATTGATTCCACACCGCTACAGAACATTTTATTAATCAACTTAGGCAACATCAATTCGGATTTTAAAAAGTATTCCAAAGCCGAAAAGTATTATAAACAATCCGAGGAAATTTGTAGAAATTTAGCCCTAAATATTGACCTGAGCACCGTTTGTTTGAACCTTGGCGAACTTTACCAAAATCAAAAAAAATATTCTTTATCAGAAAAATATTTTAAAGAAGCTTTGGCATTAGCTACCAAATTAGTGAATCCTGAATTAGAGAAGAAAACAAATCAACGTTTGGCTACACTTTATGCCGATATGGGAATTTATAAAAAGGCTTATGTTTTTTCAAATTCAGCTTTGTGGATAAAGGATTCTCTATATAAGTTTGAAGGAATTAAAAATTCTCAGGAACTTCTTACCAAATACGAAACCGAAAAGAAAGAAACCCAAATAAAACTCCTGAGTGAACAAGCCAAAGCCGATAATTTTCAGAAAAATGCTTATTTGGGCGGTGGAATTTTGACGGTTCTGTTGGCAGGTTTACTGATTTTTTCTTTGCAAAATCGTAATAAATTGAAGCAATTACAGGATTCACAACGATTGAGAAATAAAATTTCTTCTGATTTACACGATGAAATTGGTAGTACGCTCAGTAGTATTTCTTTGCTCAGTGGCATGACGGAGGAGAAACTTCGCAAAAATGATTCCTCCAAAGCCGAACAAATGGTACATCGTATTCATCAAGATTCGCAGCAAGTAATGGAATCTATTGATGATATTATCTGGACGGTGAATCCTCAAAATGATTCATTACCACAAATGATTTTACGATTAAAAGCCTATGCAACACCTTTGGCAGAATCAAAAAATATTCAACTTGATTTCCAAAGTCCGCTTGATATTAATTCAATTGCGTTGTCAATGGAAATTAGGCGAAATATTTACCTCATCACCAAAGAAGCCATCAATAATTTGGTGAAATATTCTAATGCCACCCTTGCCAGTATCAGGTTTCAAAAAGAAGGTAAAATGCTTGATATTCAGATAGTTGATAATGGAATTGGGTTTGATGTAACTCGATTTTCTGACCGTAACGGGTTGCGAAATATGCAGGAAAGAGCCAAAGAAATGAAGGCACAAATTAATATTCAATCGGCAAAAAATGAAGGCACACAGATTTATCTGAAAGTTCCCATCGTATGATTATCCGATGGTAGGTTTATTTGAATTATTTTACTTTTGTGTAAAAAACCTCCCGCTATGATAAGTATTTCAATTTTTGACGATAACGATTCTCTCCGTGAAACGCTTTCTTTGATGGTAGAATCTTGTGATGATTTTTGGCTCAAAGGAGCATATCCGCACTGTATGAATGTAGTGGAGGAAGTATATAAAGATAACCCAGATGTTATTTTGATGGACATTGATATGCCTGGCAGAACGGGCATTGAGGCAGTTCAATTAATTTTCAAACATCTTCCGAAACCGCCCAAAATCATCATGCTGACCGTTCATGAAGATTCAGAATCTATTTTTGAAGCCGTGAAAGCAGGAGCAATTGGATATTTATTGAAGAAATCTTCCCGAGAAAAAATCATTGAAAGTATTCACGAAATCCATCAAGGTGGTGCCGTGATGACTCCTTCTATTGCCTTGAAAGTAATGATGGCTTTTCAACAACCTAAATCCAATAAATATAGCCTGACTGAAAAAGAAACCCTCGTGCTGAAACGCCTTGTGGAAGGCGATAGCTACAAGCTCATTGCTCACAACTGCACTATGAGTATGAGTACCGTACAAACCCATATCGTACATATTTACCAAAAACTGATGGTCAATTCCAAAGGCGAAGCCATCACCAAGGCGATACGGGATAGCGTTGTATAGAAGCATCGTATATTTATCCGATTGACGAGCATTATAAATATTGGGAACTTTGTAATATCAATTTACATACCTCAATAATTTCCAATGAAAAAGCAATTACTCATCCTCTTCGTTCTTTTGAACGCCTCTGTTTCTTTCGCACAAATAGCCATTTCTGAAAATGGCGTAGCATCAGGACCTCCACATCCAGCCGCAATGTTGGAAATTCGTCCCTCCATTAACACTAATGCCAAAGGGGTTTTGATGCCTTGTATTAACTACTCGGACATCTATAATATCAGTTCTCCTCGGTTTGGATTATTGGTGGGCGAATTATCCGTAAATAGTGCTTTACACTATTATACTGGACAACAATGGACAAGATTGGTAGGTTTTTCAGACCAACCAAGCAATACCACATTCATTCATTACTCAAATTCTACGGGTGGGGCTTTAACCATTTCAAATGCTGGTTCGGGAATAGGCGTAAAAGGACTTTCAACTGGTACAAACGGTACTGGTATTTTTGGGCAAGCTACTGGTACTTCTTCGGTGGGTGTCTCAGGAAATTCCCTTGATGGAAAAGGTATTTATGGCACTACTACTTCGGGCTATGCTGGCTATTTTGATGGGTCGGGTAGAGGTGGGCAAGCACTTTTTACTAATGGACCCATTCAAATAACTGGCAATGGCGAAGGCATAGGAAAAATTTTAACTTCTGACCCTTTGGGTAATGCTACTTGGCAAGATGCTCCCAAGACTGCTTTTATGGCAACTTCTACCAGCGGTCTAACTATTCCAGCAAATACCGAACAGATTGTTGATTTCACGGCAACAGATTTCAATATTGGTGGTGCTTTTTCAACCGCAACCGACCGTTTTACCGCTCCCCGCAATGGTATTTACCATCTTGATTTACAATTGTACGGACAAAGTAATATGGTTACTACATACATAATGACGATTGGTATTTATAATGCTTCAAACGTTGTATTAGCAAATTATATACACTTTATTACTCCAGTCTCAACCATATTTTATCAATATAATAGAAGTGTAGATGTTAGTATGAATAGTACAGACTATGCCGTTGTTAAAATTTCTACTACTACCACTTCAGGCAGTACGTTTACGCTTTCAAGCCTTGGTGCTCGAGCAAATTCTTTTTCAGGGCATTACGTCTGTGGGCTTTAACATTTTCTTTCCTCTAAAAAACTAAACTCATGCAAACTCATCCATTTTTCCCGTTACCGAACAAACATCGGAAGATTGAAAAAATTCAGTATTCAGATATTCTGTATCTCGAAGGAAACATCAATTATACCCTCATTCATCTCCAAAACGGCAAAGTGAAGATTTCTCCTCGCACACTGAGGTATCATATCACTAACACACTCAACGAAACTTTCGTCAGAATTCATCGGGCTTTTTGCGTCAATAAAAGTCATATCCAAGACTATGATCAAAAGCTAAGTCCAGAGTTTTTGATGCTCACCAGTGGCATTAAGTTATCGGTTTCACGGAGAAAAAAGAAAAATTTATTGGCTTATTCTTAAAATTCAAACCAAAAAATACTTATGAAAAAGATTTATTTTATTTTCATTTTGTGCCTGATTGTTTTGAAAACTCAAGCACAAACAACGCTGCAATATTCAGGAACAGGAACCAGTGCTTATTTTGGTAGTGTTTCAAAAGTAGGAGGTATTGGGCAAAATCACATAACCGCTAATACGGTAGGTAATCACATAGGTCTTGTTGGCACTTCCACCAATGCCTCGAATAATAATATTGGCATTCTCGGTACAACCGTTTTGAATACTGTCAATAACAGCAACTATATTGCCGTTTTAGGAGATAATTACAATAATATTATTACTGCTAACAATAAAGCAGTTACTGGGGGTAGATTTTTGGCAGCAAATCAAGGTACAAATGCCTACACATTTGGCGTAGATTCCTACGCATTTAGCAATAATAATAACAATACTACGCTGGGCGTTAATTCCATTGTGGTTAATAACGCTAATACTAACCCAAATACAACAATTGCCATAAAAGGAGTAACTACTTCTGGGCAATCAACGGTAACAAATATTTTTAAAGACGTAGCAAACCCAGGAGGATATTTCAGTAGTAGCGATGGGCAGGGTATTTATGCCACTACTACTGGTACTTATAAGTATGGTTCTACCACAGTTTCTCAAGCCATTACGGGTTATAGTAATGTTACCAATGCTTTTGATAATATTGGCGTATTAGGCTATGCCGAAGGTACTGGCAGTTTCAAAGTTGGTATGTATGGTGTGGTAGATGGTACTGCCGCTTCATTAGTTTCAACCGGAATTGCTGGACAGGATAATATCGGAGCAGCCAATAGTTATGCTGGCTACTTTGTTGGCAAAGTTTGGGTAGATGGTAAAGTTGGTATCGGTACAAGTACCATTTCTACCAACGAACAAATGGAAGTAAACGGCAGAGTAAGAATTCGTAGAAATGCCTTTGCTTCTGGGCTTTGGTTTAATAACAGTGTCAATGGAACAAGTATCTCTGACGGGGCTTTTGTGGGTTTAAGCAATGAAACGGCAGGAGCTGAAACCGTAGGATTTTGGGTGGGAGGAAATTTTAAATTCTTAGTAGATAGGTCAGGCAATACTACCATGAACGGGGGACTCAGCGTTGGCGGTGGACAAACCATCAACAAAATCATCAAAACCAGTATCTCCACTAACATTCCCCCTTATGCTGCCACCACTTTTTTAACCCCAACTTTTACAGTTACGGGCGTAGCAGTAGGCGATAATATTGTGGTAAATATGGATGGACTTCCAGCAAATTTTATCATTGCTTCTTCCAGAGTTTCTGCTAATGATACGATTGAAGTCAAATTTTATAACTTGGGCGGGGCAAATGGTTTTGCTACACCCGTAACGATATATGTAACGGCTTTTAAGTAATTTTACAAACGGAAGTCGTCCTTTTTTGAAAGACGACTTCCGCAGATTTTCTAAAAATTACTCCTTACTTCCCTGCACTTTTCCTGCTTTTTTCTTCTCCATCCCAGGTTGGAAAATTTCAAAATCTTCTTTCTTTTTGGCATCGGCTACAATCTTTTTTACATCATCCAAGAGTTTTTTAGCATCATAAACTACCCCATCTTTAATAGTGTATTTTACGCCACCAACTCTCGTAACTTCATTATTCTCGGTCAGTCTGATTGCCCCCGTTCCGTAGAGATTTTTAAGGTTTTTCAAGGGATTTTCTTCCAAAATAATCATATCCGCTAATTTTCCTACTTCTACCGAACCAATCTTGTCTGCCATACCCAAAGCCTCCGCACTTTTCAACGTTGCGGCTCTGATAACTTCCAAAGGGTGAAAACCTGCCTCACGCAAAAGTTCCAATTCACGGATGTAGGCAAAACCATATAGTTGAAAAATGAAACCTGAATCCGAACCTGTTGTAACCCGTCCACCTCGATTTTTATATTCATTCACAAATGCCATCCAAAGTTTATAATTTTCCTTCCATTGTACTTCCTGTTCCGTTCCCCATTCCTGCCAATACGACCCGTGCGAAACCCTTGAAGGTTGATAAAAACGCCATAATTGAGGCAAGGTATATTCCTCATGCCATTCCGACCGTCGAGCCAACATCAATTCACGATTTGCCTCATAAATGTTAAAAGTTGGGTCAATCGTAAAATCTAATTTCAACAATTCATCCATCACTTCATTCCAACGTTTTGAGCCTTGTTTTGCCGCCTGTTTCCATAGTTTTCCCGCTTCTTCAAAACGATTTTGTTCGTTGGAATAATTATAATCGGCTGGATAATCTTGAATGGTCTGACTATCAAAAAGTGCCTCTGGAAGTCCGTACCAGTGTTCCATCGAAGTTAATCCCGCACGGGCAGAACTCAACACATTCCAACGAGCCACATCCACCTGTGCATGATGACAGGCAGAACGTAAGCCCAATTCTTTGTTTCTTCGCAAAGCCGCATCCATTACTTCGGGTCTTGCTCCAAAGAATTTGATACCATCTGCACCCTTTTTTGCATTTTCTTCAACCCAAGCTCTCGCTTGTTCTGCAGTGGTTATTGACTCCTTTGACCCCATCCCGAAGGCAGTATAAGCCAAAATTCGGGGGGCAGTGATTTCGTTTTTGGAAGACTTCATTTTTTGGTCAAGCGTCCAGTCCAAACCATTGCCCGCTGATGGGTCACGGATGGTCGTGATGCCGTGTCCAAGCCACAATTTATAGACATATTCCGCTGGCGTTCCCTGAGACTTTCCGCCAATGTGTCCGTGCATATCCACAAACCCCGGGAGCATATACATACCCGTGCAATCAAGTTCCTTATCGCCCGCATTCAGTTTCGGACGATTTTTTGGATCAATTGGTACGCCAGGATAACCCACTATTTTAATTTCAACGATTTTATTTTTCTCCACCACAATATCACAAGGACCTTGCATCGGCGAACCTGTACCGTTGATAAGGTTTACGCCCCTGATAATCATACGGTTAAATTGCCCTTCGCCCTCTGCACGGGCGGGAGCTTTTTCTATTTGAGATTTAGCGGTGAATGTGTAAAAGAATGTGAGGAGGATAAGGGAAAGTTTTTTCATGGTTTGTGATGAGTTATTTTTTTAGAATATCTAAGATAAAAATTTTACTTGAAAATTCATTCCATCATTCTTATAAATCTTTTTTGAGATTCATTTTAATAAACATCTGTCAAAGGGGATAAAAGCAAAAAGAGTTCATCAATATTTTTTGATGAACTCTTTTTGCTTTTATCTGAAATCTAAACTCTATTCTTCTTCTTTTGAAGGTAAAGTATAAGTAAATTTATCT
>JANPGQ010000163.1:0-1732 GCA_031423975.1 Cytophagales bacterium
AACCCGTATTAGTGGCTATTTTACGAGCGAGTTTACCTTTTCATCAAGGATTTTTGAATGTCTTTGACCAAGCCGAAAATGCCTTTATCGGAGCGTACAGAGGCAAACATCGCCCTGATGAAACATTTGATATACAGATGGATTATTTGGCAAGCCCCGATTTGACCGATAAAACCATCATCTTGATTGACCCCATGTTGGCAACGGGAAAATCGCTCTTAAAATCTTACGAAGCACTTTTGGCTTACGGAAAACCCGCTAAAATTATCATAGCCGCTGCCATCGCTGCCCCCGAAGGCATTGCATTTTTACAAAAAGAAATGCCCGATGCTGATTTTTTTATCGGAAGTTTGGATGAAAAGTTAAATCATAAATTTTATATCGTGCCAGGCTTGGGTGATGCGGGAGATTTGGCGTTTGGTACGAAATTGTAGTTTTATTGGCACGCAGATTACGTAAATGCTATGCAACGTATAAAAAGCATGTACGTAATCTGCGTGCCAATTCCATCTTTATATTTGTATTAAATCCAAAACCACTACTCCATGCAACCCCAATTTCAATCCAATTTACGCCTTGAACTTGCTGACCAGTACGTTCGGTTTACCCACAAAAATATATTTTTGACGGGCAAAGCGGGGACTGGGAAGACTACTTTTCTCAAAAAAATTAAGGCTACCTCTCCCAAGCGTGTGGTGGTGGTTGCTCCCACGGGCGTGGCGGCTATCAATGCGGGTGGCGTTACGATTCACTCCTTTTTTCAGCTATCTTTTGGACCTAATATTCCCGCTCAAAATGGCATAGATAAGCCTTTTGAAAGGAGAATTACTGCCGAGAAAATTAAGGCAATCAAAGCCATTGACCTCTTGGTGATTGACGAAATCAGTATGGTGCGGGCGGATGTTTTGGATGCTATTGATGAGGTTTTGAGACGGTTTCGGAATAAAAATCTGCCATTTGGAGGGGTGCAATTATTGATGATTGGCGACTTGCACCAGCTTTCGCCCGTGATAAAAGACGATGAATGGGCGATGCTCAGACCCTACTATCCGAGTGTCTATTTCTTTGAAAGTAAAGCCCTTGCTCAAAGCCAATTCCTGACCATCGAACTGACTCATATTTTTCGCCAAGCCGATGAACAATTTATTGGGCTCCTGAACAAAGTAAGAGACAAAAAATTAGATGCCGAAAGTGTAGATTTGTTGAATACTCGCTACATTCCCAATTTTCAATATCCTGATGATGAAAAATATATCACCCTCACGAGTCATAATCATGCTGCCCTGACTATCAATAAGGCGAAGATGAAGGAATTGGCAGGAGAAACGCATACTTTTATCGCTGAAATTGAAGATGATTTTCCTGAAAATATGTATCCTAATGAACTCAATTTGGAGTTGAAAGTGGGAGCTCAAATCATGTTTGTCAAGAATGATATTAATACCGAAAAACGATATTTCAATGGCAAATTAGGTGAAATATCGGATATTGAAAATGATTTGATTTATGTAAAATGTCCTCACGAAAAAGACCCAATCATCGTTTCAAAAGTCTCTTGGGATAATATCAAATACGTTTTGGATGATTCCAAAACCCTTCAAGAGCATATTATTGGCACATTTACGCAATATCCCATCAAAGCGGCTTGGGCAATTACGATTCATAAAAGTCAGGGGCTAACTTTCGATAGAGCCATTATTGATGCGGCTTCGTCTTTCGCACATGGGCAGGT
>JANPGQ010000164.1:0-10879 GCA_031423975.1 Cytophagales bacterium
GTTGGTGGGTTCCCACCAACCACGGAGCAAAATTTCCTCCATTATTAATACTTGATGGGCGTAAGACCACGCCCCCTAAGGTTACTAACAATCGTTCCAATAGCAGCATTAGTAGTTGAATATCCATCATGCATCAATGTATTACCTCCATTCTGTAAATTGTTACAGGCTGAAACAATGGAAGATGTACTCGCTCCGTTCCAATCTTGGGTATCAACTGTTGGCATAACTATGGTAAGCCCCAAGGCTGAACAGGCAGATTTAATGGTTGCATTAACTTCAAGAAAAGGAGGTCGAAAGTATTTTGGTGTTCCACCGCCAGCATTTTGGATAGCAGTTTGGCATTGTTTAATATCGTTGAACACTTGAGTATAAGTCCAATTAAGCATATGTTGATGTGTATAGCTATGGTTTTGAATACTGAATCCAGCATTTTTTATGGCATTAAAAGCTGCTGAATTACTGCTTATTCTATTACCCCAAATAAAAAATGTGGAAGTAGCGCCTGCATTTTTAAGGTTATTTACAAGCGTAAGGGTATTACTTGTAGGACCGTCATCAAAACATAAATAAACTGAACCTGCCGCCACACGCATATTTTGTGCTGAATTTATTGAATTTTGTGGCTCAGTATTTTTTTCAACTTCACTACAATTTGAGGTAAACATACTTACAAAAAGTGCTGCTAAAAACACCTTTGCTTTTACAATAAAATTGGATTTATTTTTCATGACTATTTTTAAAATTTAGATTAATTAATTGAAATAATAAGTAAAAATCAAACTTACTTGTTTCTACACAACCGCAAACCTTGGTCAGCTCCATTTCCATTAGCTTGATGATTGCCTCTGAATGAAGATTCGCAACAAAAGTCTCCGCCCATCCATCCGCCACCTCTCCAAACTCGGGAAATACCAGTGGTAGTCTGAGCATCCTCAAACCAGTCTTCGCACCATTCCCGTACATTGCCCGACATATCGTAAATACCCAATTCATTAGCTTCTTTTATGCCTACGGGTTTTGATTTAGTATCATTTTTTTCAATTGCAGACCAAGACCAAACTCCTGCCAAGGCTTTCTTACCAGCATTTTGCCAAAACCAAGCTATTTTATTTATATCATTACCTCCACTGTATTTATAACTCTTACTTTTCTGTCCTCCTCCTGCGGCATATTCCCATTCTGCTTCTGTTGGCAATCGGTATCCGTTGGATTGCGGATTGATAGTTACTGCCCATTTCACGTCATCAAGTGTATTTTTATTTTTTATATCTTTTTTAGTTTTATCGATAACGTAATAAGGTCTTAGGTTTTCTTTTTCGCTTCTCTTGTTACAATATACAACACAGTCATACCAACTTACCGTTTCTACGGGCAAATTATCACCTTTGAATTTTGAGGGATTATCTCCCATGACCGCTGCCCATTCTTTTTGGGTTATTTCATATTTACCTATATAAAAATCCGATATTTTTGCATTTTTACCGAACAAATTAGACTTTGTGTTGATGAAAGTTCCACCTTCGACAAACACAAAATTATCATAAGATTTTCTATCAGGTTTTTTCTGAGAACAGCCGTTCACAAAAATCATTATTGCTAAAATAAATAAACTCCTCATTGAAATATCTCTTTAAAAATGATAGACCACGATTAAATAAAAGACCAGTGGCTGTAACACCAACTGGTCTTTATGGTTAGATGTAATGTCTAAGAAATCTCTTACCACACTGTTGCGTTACAGCTTCCTGTTTTATTACTATATGCCTCCACAGCCACAATTTGAAGATTATTAGTACCTAAAGCACCCATTTTACTCTTCCAAGCATTCATGTGATTGGCAATGGTAATTTGACGGTTTGTACCCACCGATGAACCACCCCACTGACTCATGTATTGCCAAAAAGTAGCAGTTCCTTGAATAGAAGGCTGGTTTACTTGCTGATGTTTCCATAAACCATAAGAATGTCCATCGCTGGTAACTGTTCCAACATTAGTGGCAGCGTAGGTAACAGAACCTAACTCACACACATAATATTCGATGAGCGGGCTTGATGTCCAGCCATAAACACCAAAGAAATTATATTGACCAGTCAACGAGCCAATATTATAGTTGATAATTCTGGTAGATGACCCTGGATTCCAGCCTTTTCCAGCAACTATATCGCCAACGTTAGACCAGTTGGCTTGGAAATTACCCGCATAAGTGCCTGCCTGAGGAAAAGATATACTGCCTGTTCCTGTACTTACATAGCATTGATAAAAGTACCCATGGTCGGTACCTGTACTGGCAGCTTTGGCACTGGAAGGTTTATTTTGGTTTGGGCTTACGCTTTCATCCACAACACTATCTTTTGAACAGCTTGTGAGCATTAGCATCATTACTGCTAAAAAACTTGCAGAGCTTTTCATGATTCCTTGCGATAGAATCACCACTTTTTTACTGAGAGATTGTTTTTGATACATGATTAAATTGAGTTATAAAATATGAAAAGAAAAGGGAATACTTTATTGAAAATTGTAAAAGGATAACTTATTAATTCTACGTTTTTATTGGGCAACATTATATCTACCTACTTAATCGGTGGATTTAGTAGGAAATAAATCAAAAATAAATATATTATTTGGGCTATTCTTAGTTAAAACGCTTGATACAATGTATAGTTGGTGGAATTATCTAACTAACCTGAATTATGTAATCTTAATACAAATTTGTGTTTTCATCATTTTTTATCATACCATCCAGCTCTTCAATGCTAATATCGAGTTTACCGTGTTCCACCAACACTTTGGCTAAAGATGGAATTTTTTGCATTTGAGTATCATCAGTTTTCAGCCATAACTTAGACCTAATCATACATTTGGCACAGTGCATAAACACTTCTTTTACCTCCACAATTATTGCCAATGAAGGTACTTTTCCATCACAAACCAACAGTTCTAAAACTCTCTTATCAGTTACTATTTTCGCCTTTCCATTTACTCGTAAGGTTTCTTTAACGCCAGGGATTAAAAAAATCAACCCTACATTCGGATTTTGAAGAATGTTCGTAAAAGTATCAGCTTTATGGTTTCCTGGTCTATCCGGGATTGCTAACGTTTTTTCGTTCAAAATTTTTACAAATCCTGACGGGTCTCCTTTGGGAGATACATCAAAATTTCCGTGCAAATCAGATGTTGCGATGGTTAAAAATGGAGAATTTTCAATAAACCTCTTACAGTTTTCATCAATATAATTGATTGTTTTTCGAGTAACTATTTCGCTGGGATGCCCCAAAATCTCCCGAAGAGCTTGCTCTGTGGTAATAATGTTATCGAATTTCCATTCCATAATTTTATGGGTTTTCCACTACAGAAAATGCTATAATTTGTAATTACTGATTTTTTTCATTTAAAAAGGGTGAGCTAATAATGGCTGGATGCAGAGAGTATTATTCATGAAAGATAATAGGCAGTTCTATACAGTTACATAGAGTTCTATACTGTTCTACATTGTTTTGCAAATATTATAAGTTTAAATCAATGTTGCAAATTTTAAATCATTTATTTTCATATTTTTTATAAAAATGTTTCTATTTTTTATATTTTCATCCAAAAATGCTCATATTTAATAATGTAATCATACAATAATAGATTTTGAATGATGAAAATAAAGTTCACAAAAAAGCCAATCGCTCCGAAGAACAATTGGCTTTTCTATAAAATTACAGTATTTAAATTATTTTCTATACACTACAATCCCTTTCCAGTAGCTGCCCAATAAATTCCTCCGTACAAGTGGTCTAAGAAAGTTTGGTCTGAATATACCAACGGAATATGCCCCAAAGCGGTATAAAATGCTCTTCCGCCGTCATAGTTATGATACCAAGAAATTGGGTGTGTTCCCATTCCTTTGCCCTCGTTATCGCCCCATTTTGCGTTAGGGTTATACGATTTTTCATCTATCGAAATCAATACTTTCAAATCACTTGCATTAGCAGGAGTTTTGAATTCGTACCACTCGTCTGTCCAAAGAAGTTTTTTTGGAAAACGCTCCATACCTGGGAAATTACTATCTTCTACTGTCAAATATGCCGTTTGTTGTTGTGGGTGAATTTTGAAGTACATTCCCACCATTTTCCCGTACCAAGCCCAATCATATTCAGTATCCGAAGCACTATGAATGCCCACAAAACCCTTGCCCGATTTGATATATTTTTCAAAAGCCGCTTGTTGCTCTTCGTTCAGAATATTACCTGTTGTGTTCAAAAAGATAACAGCACTGTATTTCGCCAATTCTTTTTCGTTAAAAATGGCAGCATTCTCATGCCAATCTACACTAAATGTATGACGTTCCGCTAATTTCTTGATAGCTGTAACGCCCTCATTGATAGATTCGTGATGAAATCCATCGGTTTTACTGAACAACAACACCTTAAATTGTTGGGCTGAAACAGAGAATTGAATGAAAAGAAGCCCGATAAAGGCAAATGTTAAGCAATTTTTTTTCATGTTCTTTTATTGGTTGGTAAATGTTTGAAAATAAAAATCTGATAAAAAACGGAAGACTTCGTTCAAAACGAAGTCTTCCGTAAATATATACCAAAAAGAAATACTAACTTAAAACTACTCATTGATCACCTCTAACTCTTCATGATGTACCACTTCTATTTCCTCAAATAATTTCGCTTCTAAAGCCTCTTTCATGGTAGTTTTAAAGAATTTTTTATGAATATCAAACGGCTCCATGCCACATTCAGTGGGCGAAGCACAACGACTAAACGAGCCGTCTTCCTGCATTTCATAAGCGTTCACGTTGTCTTTTAAATTCCAGTCTAAAATATGGATGGCTTGCTGCTTGACATTATGATTATAAATCTCAAAAAGCGATTCAATTCTTCGGTCAAAACTTCGCACCATCATATCGGCAGAGCCTCCGTAAATTTTGGGTTCGTTGTTGTTGTGGAAATAATAGAGACGTGTATGTTCCAAGAAATCTCCCACAATGGAACGCACCGTAATATTATCCGAAAGCCCTTTTCGCTGTGGACGCAAACAACAAATTCCTCGCACAATCAAACGAATTGGAACACCCGCTTGCGAGGCTTTATAGAGTTCGTCAATCGAATCCTTATCTTGTAATGAATTGATTTTCAAACAAATACCACTTGGTAGCCCCGCCCGAGCATTGTCAGCTTCATGGCGAATCATCTCTACCAAACGGTTTCGCATATCACGGGGTGCGGTAATAAGACGATGGTAGGAGTGGGGCTGCGAGTGTCCTGTAATTACGTTGAAAAACTCAGAAATATCTCTTGTCAGTACATCATCAGTCGTCAAAAGTCCGATGTCGGTATAAAGTTTTGCAGTATCCTCATTATAATTTCCAGACGAAAGATGAGCGTAACTTCTCACTCTATCGCCCTCATTTCTAATTACTTGCAAGAGTTTGGTATGCGTTTTCACCCCAGGGATTCCGTAAATTACAAAACATCCTGCCTTAGAAAGCCGCTGGGCTTCACGGATATTATTTTCTTCGTCAAAACGGGCTTTCACTTCAAATAAAACCGAAACGTGTTTACCATTTTCAGCCGCATGAAGGAGTGCTTCGGCAATACGTGAATTTTTGGAAATACGATATAATGTTATTTTAATTGCCAACACCTGAGGGTCTTCGGCGGCTTGTTCTAAGAGGTCTAAAACAGGTTCAAAATTATTGTAAGGATGGTGTAAGAGAATATCCCCTGCCCTCATTTCCTCAAAAATATTCTCAACTTTCGAGCCACTCAATCCCAAAGCGGGAACGGAAGCACGTTGCAATACTTGTTTTGCTTTAAATTCGGGATGTTTGATAATTTGCCAGAAAGCACTGAAATCCAAGAGGTTATCCGTAAAAAAAATACCATTTTTTTCAATCTTCCAACGTTTCAACATCATTTCCAACATCCATTCCGAACAGTTAGATTCAATCTCAACCCGTGTAACTCTTCCTAAACGACGGTCTTTGATTTTCTTTTTGATTTCGTCAATAAAATCCGTTTCCGAGTCTTCGTGTTCTACTAAATCAAAGTCTCCATCACGGGTCAATCTGAACAATGCCACGGCTTCTATTTCTACATTTTTATATAATTTCCAGATTTCATGACGGATAATTTCTTCAATGGGAACAAACATTATTTCGTCTTCTCTTTCAATCACATAAAAGCGTTGCAGGTTCTGTGGTATTTGGACAAAACTAATTTTTCGATTTTCATTCTTACCACTTTCATTTCGTTCATTCTCACTTTTTGTAACGATTCCGAAGATTAAAGTTTTTGCTAAAAGGCTCGGAAAACTATGCGTATGGTCAAAAACCATAGGCGTAAGCATTGGGTAAATTGTGCGGTTGAAATAGTCTAAAATCTGTTCGGTTTCTTCATTATTCAAATCTTGGATTTTAGCAACTCTGAATCCATTTTCTACAAATTCAGGCATCAATTCTTCCTGATACATTCTTTGCATTTCTTCCACAAATGCTTGTGAAGCAGCCATTAAGGTCTTTTTGAAAGGGATTTCTCGTAAGCCCGAATAATCGGTTCGTTCTTTGCCGTAGTCTAAATAATTATAAAGAGAAGCCACTCTGATGGTAAAAAACTCGTCCAGATTAGAGGAAGTTATGGCTAAAAATTTCAGACGGTCAAAAATATTTCTGCGGGTATCACGGGCTTGGTCGAGGACACGCTCGTCAAATTTCAACCAGCTTAAATCTCTACTTATGTAATCAGATTTCTCAATTACGTCTGCTGATTTGCTTATCACTTTTTCAAGACGACGTTTTTCTTCGGGCGTTTGTTTTGTATTCATAAAATTATTCAAAAAGGAAAACAAATTACCCACCAGAGTATGTTTCTCTCTGTTGCGTTTTCTGAACTTTGGAATCATCCCAGTCATTGCTTTCTAATGGTTTTATTGATAATTAAGGTAAGGATTAATTTTTACAAAGGTAAATTTAAACATACCTGCAACAAGTATTTTTTGTATAATCTTCCTGTTAAATCAACGTTTATTTTTAAAAAAATAGTATTCAAATCATTGATTATAAGGATATTTCATCATTATATTACTCATAAAGATAGTGCCAAACAAAATATTTTCGTTATTTTGCCAAATATTAGCTTCTTATATAAAATGAATCTTAAAAAACTTACAGACGAACAGTTGGTTGCGATGTTTATCGAAACCCAAAAAAATGCTTATTTTGAGCAGTTATACGACCGTTATTCTGACAAAGTCTATCGTAAGTGCTTGTCGTTTGTAAAAGACGATGCCAAAGCTGAAGATTTCACCCACGATATTTTCATCAAGTTGGTTCTCAATATGGGTTCATATAAAGAAACTGCCAAATTCTCAACTTGGTTGTACTCAATCACTTACAATTATTGCATCGACCAAACTCGGGTTTCTAAAAAATACTCAGAAGTTGGTTTAGATGATAATTTTGATGCTCCCGATGATGATGATGATTCAGAAATGGCAGAGCTTGAAGCCCAACGCTTGAACAAAGCCATGCAACAAATTTTGCCCGAAGAGAAGACTATCTTGATGATGAAGTACCAAGATGATTTGAGTATTAAACACATCGCAGAGTCTTTGGATATTTCGGAAAGTGCCGTCAAAATGAGACTTTTACGTGCCAAAGAAAAGCTTCGCAAAGTCTATTTAGAAGGCGTATTGTTTTGGGGCGTTATTATCGGAAAATTGTTGAGTTTGTTTTTTAGAAATGATTAATACCAATGCCAGAAGAAAATCCATTTAAACTCTTAGAATCAGACGCACAAGTGCCAAAGCATTTGAAGAAAGCACTGGTTTCTGAAATAGATACTATCCGCAACGCTACCTCACTGATAGAGTTGTTTGTAGGTAATTTTGTTAATGCCGTAGCTGCCTCATTTTCAGCAGGAAATGAAGAGCCAAAAGCGTAAAATTAAATTCACGAACACTTACAGGTATTTCAGATTCTCGTAAGGGTTAATTATAAACTATTAACTCAAAACTATTTATTATCCACAACTCATGCCAAATATTCAAGATATTCTTATTGATACTTTCCGAAAACTTTTAGAGCAATTAACGGGCTTTGTACCCAAGTTTATCGGGGCTGCCATATTATTTTTTGTTGGTAAATTGGTAGCTAAACTGGTAACTAAGGTTTTACAAAAAGCACTTGAAAAATCAGGATTTGATAAATTGGGCGATAAACTGAATGAGATTGACGTAATCAAGAAATTTGGCGAAGTTAAATTAAGCGTTTTAGTACCCCAGATTCTGTATTATTTTATTCTGTTGGTATTTATCACTGCCGCTACCGAAACTTTGGGTATGAAAGTTTTGACTGATATGGTGGCATCGTTGGTAACGTTGATTCCCAAATTGATTGCTTCTGCCATCATGCTTTTTGCGGGAATTATGATAGCTGATGCTTTGAAAAATGCCGTTATCAATATCTCAAAATCCCTTAAAATAGATTCGGGAAAGTTATTAGGCAATATCGTTTTCTTCTTCTTTTTGGTAATTGCTCTGATTGCCGCCTTGAAACAAGCAGGTATTGAAACCAGTCTGTTAGAATCAAGTTTCAATCTTATCATCGGCGGAATTATTTTTGCTTTTGCTGTAGGTTATGGCATGGCTTCACGGGATGTTCTGTCGAATATTTTGTCCAGTTTTTATTCAAAAAATAAATTCAAAGAAGGGCAAATTGTAGGCATAGATGGCATTAAAGGTGAAATAATTTCAATGGATACTACTTCCATCACCTTACGCACAGGTGAATCACAAACGATTTTTCCGTTAAGCATTTTGCAAACTAAAAATGTAGAAATGTTCAGCTAAATATTAACAAATATCAATTTTATTCTGAAATTATATCGCTACACACAATTTTATGTGACCTTTCGGTTCTATTGCCGTCTCCTTTTCTGATTAGCATTAATCATTTCAAATTTCATCCTCATACTAAAATAACGTCATCTGACGGACATTTAAAATCAAATTTTCAAGCGAGGGGCATCCGCACGTCCGTCATCTTAATTGTTGTGCCTTGCTATAACTATTATTAAAACAGCTATTTTATGCAAAGGAAATTTTTTCTATTTACTGCCACCGCTTTGTTCATTTCAACTCATTTGTTGGCTCAGGATATAGCAGTAAAAAAAGACACTTCTTATTGGAAGAAGACCAAACAATTTGGATTAAATATTAATGAAGGTGGTGTAAACAATTCTTACGCCGCTGGTGGACAAAACTCTATTGGTATAAATGTATTTTTTAATGCTAAAGCAGAATATGCCAAAGAAAAGACTACATGGGTGAATGATTTTCAGGCACAGTATGGAACAATTAATACATTTGGTCAGGGTGGAACAGGAACAAGAAAAGGAATAGACCGTATCTTTTTTGACTCAAAAGTGGGTCATATATTGTCTAAAACATGGTCGTTAGTCGGTGGATTCAACTTTCAAACCCAATTTGATAATGGATTTAAATATGGAGGAAAAGCTGATGGTGGAAATCTTCTCATCTCAAATTTCTTTTCTCCTGCATTTATGACCGAATACGTAGGTTTGGAATGGAAGCCAAAACCTCATTTCAACGTTGTTTTTGCTCCAGGCGCTTTACGCCAAACCATCGTTACTGATGATGCCGTTTACAAAGATGCCAAGGGGGTTATTCAAGCCGAAAAGTATGGTGTTGCTTATGGTAAAAATATACTTAATGAAGTAGGCATCATGCAAATTGTTGCTTCTTATGATAAAGATATTGCCAAGAATGTAAATCTTAAAGCCCGTTATCAAATGTTTTTGAATGCCAATAGAATTGAGCATATTGATAATCGTTTGGATGTGAAAATGGCAGCAAAAATCAATAAATATTTTAGTGCTACGGCAGACCTGATTGTATTGTACTACGATAATCAAACTACTGAAATTCAAACGGCCCATAATTTAGGGCTTGGAATTCTTTATACATTTTAATGAAAATTATCCCCTAATCATAAATTATTCACATATTAAAACCCCAAACTAATTATTATGCTTAACGATTTTAAAAAATTTATCGCACAAGGAAATGTGCTTGATTTGGCCGTTGCTGTTATCATCGGTGGTGCGTTCGGAAAAATTGTCAGTTCATTGGTTGATGACATCATTATGCCATTAATTGGTGTTTTGATTGGCGGAAAAGACTTCTCGAAAATGGTTCTTCAAGTAGGTGATGCTACCGTAAAATACGGTAATTTCATTCAAATGGTAGTTCAGTTTTTGATAATTGCCTTCGTCATTTTCATGATTGTTAAGGCAGCTACCAAAGCAGGTATGGTTGCTAAAAAAGAAGACTAAAAAAGAAAGCCCGAAGCATCAAAACTTCGGGCTTTTTCTGAAACAAAAATCCCCGCCAGTGGCAGGGATTTTCTGTATTAACCTTTTCTAAAAATTCACACAAGATGTGTAAATGACGTATATGTTTTATCATAATTTCTTTGTCATTAAATAATCCGTTTGGGCGTCGTCTCCTAACTGAAAAATGTGTGTTCCGAAAACTTCAAAATCCCACTTTTTATAAAAGTCCATTGCTTTCTTATTATACTCCCAAACGCCCAACCAAATACTTGTATAGTCTTTTTCATGGGCTACATCCATACATTTTTGTATTAAAGCTGCTCCGTACTTTTGCCCGTGATATTTATTTTCAATATAAATCCGTTCAATCTCCAAGGCTTTTGGGTCGGGATTTTCTACTAAATTTTCTCGCATTTTTGCATACCCTATCGTTTCATTATTCCATTCAACCATCAAAAATACGGTATTGGGAATCTGAATTTCATCCGAAATTTGCTTTTCATTGAAGTTTTTTTCCAAATAATGAT
>JANPGQ010000165.1:0-1797 GCA_031423975.1 Cytophagales bacterium
ATATTGGGTAAGCCAATATTGGTAGAAACTACTTTTGAAGCATTATTTTTATTAATTTCAGTCTTGAATATCAAGGTATTACGGACGGCTTTTATAGAAATTCTCAAAGGAAAGTTTTAGTCTTGCAATTGCCCATGCTTCAAGGCATTTTCCACAAAACTGAGTAAGAGAAGCGGATAGATTTCTACATTTTTAGTTTGCAAATCAACTTTCAAATCAATGAATAATTTGTTTCCGTATCGAAGTTGATGAAGGTCAATCAGGTTTTTAATTTGTTCGATTTCGCCTTCTAAGGACACTTTATCATCCGTGGCATCTGTCAAACTATACCGCATTATTTCGGATAATTTCAAAATACCATTGGCTAAATCTGTATCTAAATCCTCGGCTTTAGCATAAAAATGAGACAAAGTATTATAAAGCAAGTGCGGATTCATCTGAGCTTTCAAAAAGTGTAGTTCTCCTTTGGTTTTTTCCTCTAACAAAAGCGTATTTAGGCGTACAATTTCGTACTGGTCGTCAATGGCTTTATCAATATCGTCTTCAACTTCTGGAATAACTTTGAGCATATCCCTTGATATTCCATTAAAAAAGTACGCCACCATAATTGCTTGTACAATCATCACTAACCACACATTGAAATAACGGCTCACATTGGGTGGATTCAACCCTTCCGCCTTCAATTCAGCTTGACGTTTAAGCGCTACTGGGTCTTTTTTGATTAACTTCTCTTCATAAATTTTCACTTCGTCAGGGGTCAAAAAGTGATATTTATAATTCATTCCTCTACTTAATGAGATATACAAAAGCGTTGATAAGGTAATGAGAAACCAAATAACCGCCGACCTTCTACCCAACAAAATGATGGTAATAATAATGAGTGAATGACCAAAGGCAAAATCGGTCAATAGGGAATCATTGGAGGGATTTCCGAAGCCGCTCATATTCAAAAAACTCATCATCATCAGTGAAATGACACTTGCCGAACATAAATAACTTTCAATTTTTTCGGCTCCAAAAGTATTTTCCAGATGTTTGAAAAGGTGGACATCTATCTTGCCTATTGTATGCAGGTTGAAAACCATTGATGAGCAGTTCGCAATCCAAACAAAAGCATAAACAAATCCTAACAAGGGATGAGGCACAAAATGCCCAGACCCCATTTTTTCTGAGATTATAAAAATTGGACATAAAACCAGATACGTTAGATTTAGATATATAATCAGATAAACCCGCTTATTTTTAAATGTTGCCCGTAGTTTGGTACTGGCGGCTTCCAAGTTTGTTTTGTTTTCCATAATTTATGTAAAATCAAAGGATGAAATATAAACTTCTCCTGCTTTAATATTTGACTTATCACAATTAATGGCTTTAATCATAACATGGGTTTTCACATCTTTTTTCATTGAATTAAGCAAGCCTAAATTTCTCTTTTCTTTAAATAATTTCAGAAATTTAGATTTACTATCTAACTGAATTAATGCCGAAGTCATGCCGAACTGATACAACACACCTTCAAGCAGATTATACAAATATTCTTCATACCCATTCTCCACAAAAAGCCCCTCAATCGCCAAAAATTCGTATTTTTCAGGATTCATCAGTCGTTTTACAATGGGGATATAGGGTAATACCTTTAGCAATATTTTACCACTAATTCCTTCCATCGCTTTAATTTTCCAGCACACAGGATTGGCTTGCAAACCCGCCACAATGATTCCTTTCTCTCTGATAACAAAAAAGTTATCTTGATAATTAATATGCTCAAAAGTCCTTAAAATTGTGGTTGAATTCTGT
>JANPGQ010000166.1:0-4031 GCA_031423975.1 Cytophagales bacterium
GCATGTACCCGTATCAGACTGAATATGAAGTAATTGAGAATAAAGAATTACATTGCCGTCCGTGTTCCAAAATTGGATATAGTAAATGTCCGTTGGGTCATTTTAAGTGTATGAATGATTTGAAATTTTCGTAAATTTATAAAAAATAAAACCATGACAGCGAACTCCTTAGCTTATGAAGAAGTAGCCGATTTTATTGCGGCACTCGACCCTAACAAGTTGCTTGAATTGAAACCCTCAAAAACGGTTCAATTAAGGGTTAATGACTTAATTACTGAAAAAAGCGAACATGGGCTTTCCTCAGAAAATCAGTACGAACTGGATAGATATTTAGCCCTTGAACATTTGATAGCTCTTGCAAAAGTTAGAGCAAGACGATATTTGAAAAAATGAGTAGATATATTTCAGAAAAATTACGACTTGACTTAGCATTATCAGCTAATTTTCGTTGTGAATACTGTCGAGTTCATGAAGATGATTTGTTCTTCTCATTTAAAATAGACCATATTATTAGCATAAAACATGGAGGGGAAACGAAACCTTATAATTTAGCTTATTCATGTTCAATGTGTAATCAGAATAAAGGCTCAAATTTGGGTACATATCTTCTTGATTCAAAAAGACTCGTAAGATTATTTCATCCAAGAAACGATAGTTGGAACACCCATTTTGAAGTCAATGAGGGGGAGATTATTGGCAAAACTCGAATAGGTCTGGCTACGATAAAAGTTCTCGAATTAAATAATCCTGATAGAATAATTTTAAGACAGGAATTACGGCTCGATGGTCGTTATTAGTAAATAATGAATAAAAAAATAAACATAGGCTTAGTCCAAATGTCATGTACCGCTGACGTACAGGCAAATATGCAAAAGGCAATCGCAGGAATCCGTGAGGCGGCTCAAAAAGGAGCAAATATTGTTTGTCTCCAAGAATTATTTACATCACTTTATTTTTGTGATGTTGAAGACCATGAGAATTTTAAATTAGCCGAAGTCATTCCTGGCCCTTCTACCGATAAGCTTTCAGCCGTTGCCAAAGAATTAGGCGTAGTAATTATTGCTTCGCTTTTTGAAAAACGTGCTGCTGGTTTATACCATAATACGACGGCGGTTTTGGATGCCGATGGAACGTATTTAGGAAAATACCGAAAAATGCACATTCCCGATGACCCTGGCTATTATGAGAAGTTTTATTTTACGCCTGGCGATGCTTCACCGGGCGACGCATCGTCAGAAGAATCAGGGTATAAAGTTTTTCAAACCAAATTTGCCAAAATCGGCGTATTGATTTGTTGGGACCAATGGTATCCAGAAGCCTCAAGAATTACGGCTTTAATGGGAGCTGAGGTACTTTTTTATCCAACCGCTATTGGTTGGGACACTACCGAAACTGATTCAAGTATTAGTCGGGAACAATATTCTGCTTGGCAAACGATTCAACGCTCGCACGCTGTGGCAAATGGTGTACACGTAGTATCGGTCAATCGGGTTGGACGTGAAGCTGAGCAACAATTCTGGGGTGGAAGTTTCGTGGCAAATCCTTTTGGGACACTTTTATATTTAGGTTCGCATGACCAAGAGGAAGTTCACGTACAAGAAATTGATTTAGATAAAACAGAATATTATCGTTCAACTTGGCCCTTTTTGAGAGATAGAAGAGTGGACAGCTATCAACCCATCACAAAACGGTTTATAGATTGAGTATGCTTGAATCTAAATTCGGACAACTTTCCCCTAAATCATATAAAATCTCAATATTATGACAAATGTCAGTTAATGATTTGTCAGGAAATGAGTATCTTTGTGCATTGTTTAGTATCATAATGTCTTATAAATCTTAATTCAAAGGCTTTTTGGTGATACTTTTACATCACCCGAAACCACAAAATATAATGGAAAAGCTAAATGAGAGAATAGAAGTAATGAACCACCTTGCCCTCGGTATGGACGGCATTATGGACAAATACCTCATTCCGATTGAAACCAATTGGCAACCTTCGGATTTTTTGCCAGACCCTTGTCAAGAGTCATTTTTTGACGAAGTAAAGGAAATCCAAAAAGCTGCCAAAGAATTGTCTTACGATTATTGGGCGGTTTTGATTGGCGATATGATTACGGAAGAGGCTTTGCCAACGTATGAATCCTCGATTATGGTGGTGCAAGGTGTAGATATGATTCATGACCCACAAGGCTGGGCTCGATGGACTCGTGCTTGGACGGCTGAGGAAAATCGTCATGGTGATTTATTGAGTAAATACGTTTACTTGGCAGGTCGTGTAAACATGAAAGCCGTTGAAACTTCAACGCAATATTTGATTGCCGATGGTTTTGATATTAAAACTGACGATGACCCATACAAGACTTTTATCTATACTTCTTTCCAAGAATTAGCGACAAATATCTCTCACCGCAGAACGGGTGCATTGGCAAAAAAACAAGGGAATGCCTCATTGTCAAAAATGTGTTCAATGATTGCGGCTGACGAAATGCGTCATCATAAAGCCTATAAAAGTTTTGTATCAAGTATTTTTGAAATTGACCCTTCGGAAATGATGTTGGCTTTTGCGGCAATGATGAAACAAAAAATTGTGATGCCAGCTCACTTTTTGCGTGAAATAAATGGCGAAAAAGGTGGAATTTATGGTCATTTCTCGGATGCTGCCCAACGCTTGGGAGTTTATACTGGAAAAGATTATATTGATATTTTAGATATTCTATTGAAAGATTGGGAAATATCAACCATGACAGGCTTGAATGGTGCTGCAGAAAAAGCTCAGGATTATTTAATGCGTTTGCCAGAGCGTCTGACTCGCCTGACTGACAGAATTAAAGTACCAGAATTAGAATATAAATTCTCTTGGATAGACTGAGTTCAGTGATGAGTTATAAATGATGAGTGATGAGTTTAATTCGCTGATTAATAACAATATAGCTTTTTATGAGAAGTATGATTTAATAGTTAATGAGTTATGAAATTCTAATAACTGATAACTATTTACTGATAACTATTTAGCCTTCTGGATTCATTTCAGGAGGCTATTTTATTTTCTCAAATTTTCAAACTCAAAAATCCGTACCTTTGTAGCCAATTTGAATGAAATATTATGATTAATCATTTAGTGTTATTCGTAATTCGTAATTCGCAATTCGTAATTAACAATGACTTTTGAAGAATTAAATCTAAATAAACCACTCTTGAATGCCCTTGAAGATTTAGGGCTAACTACTCCCACCGCCATCCAAGAGCAGGTTTTCTCGGTAGTGATGTCGGGGAAGGATGTGTGTGGAATAGCCCAAACGGGTACTGGAAAGACTTTTGCGTATCTGTTACCATGCCTTCGCCAATTTGTATTTTCCAAAGAAAAACATCCTCAATTATTGATTCTTGTGCCTACCCGTGAGTTGGTAGTGCAAGTGGTGGAGGAAATTGCTAAACTGACTAAGTATCTAAGTGTCAGGACAGTAGGAGTTTACGGTGGAGTGAATACTCGTAATCAAGTAGCAGAAATTGCCCAAGGTTTAGATGTTTTAGTCTCAACGCCAGGTAGATTGGTGGATTTGTTAAATACTCAAGCACTCAATCCCAAAAACATCAAACGTTTAATCATTGATGAATTTGATGAAATGCTAAACCTTGGTTTTCGGGCTCAACTGAAATTGATTTTTACCAGAATTCCAGATAGAAGACAAAATCTACTTTTCTCGGCAACACTCAATGAAGAAGTGGAGGAGTTGACTGAACAATACTTCAATCACCCCGTCAGAATTGAATCTACGCCTGTAGGAACGCCCTTGGAAAATATTTCACAGACGTATTATCCTGTTCCCAACTTTTTTACGAAGGTAAATTTCTTAAATCACTTGCTCAAAACAGAAACTGACATGACAAAAGTCTTGGTTTTTGTTTCGACAAAACATTTAGCCGATGTACTTTTTGAAGAATTAGAACCCGTTTATCACGAAAGTTTGGCGGTAATTCATTCTAATAAAGCTCAAAATCACCGTTTTGATGCGGTTAATCGTTTTCAT
>JANPGQ010000167.1:0-2552 GCA_031423975.1 Cytophagales bacterium
CGAATTAATTAGAGAAGAAGGATATGCAGGTGAACTTTTTGAACCTGATGATGCAGAAAGTTTGGCGAATGCCATCCAGAAAGTAGTTGAGAGCGATGAATATCGCCGAGAATTAAGTACCAAAAACTATTATGCAGCGGTTTCATTACCAATGGCTGATATTGTTGATTGGTATTATTTACATTCGCTAAGGATTTTAGGTAAGTAGTTTCTCAAATTGATATTACCTTTAAATATTGTATGATACTTATCGAAAATTTGTGGTTTTCTCTGAAAAGTTGATGAATTTTACTTTTTTTAGCGGTAATGAATAGCAATCTCTAATAATTGACCAACAATTTTTATCGAATCCTTCATGGAAAGTTTCGAGCCGTCTGCATGAATCCAGCGTTTAAGTGGTTGTTCACAAATAAGGTTTTGAACGGTATCCTTACCGTAGAATTTTTTCATTCTTAAAAATATCTCCACATCAAAAATCCAACGAGTTACAAATTTTTCCTTAAACATATTGTTTGCAATCTCCTTAGTCATGATTTTTGCCCCACATTGTGTATCACGAAAGCTCATGCCCAAAATCATTTGGATAATGAAATTAATTGTCATACTGATAATTTTTCGAGCCGATTCTTTCGTAATATCAGCCCCCATTCTACTAATGCGGGAGCCACTTACAATTTTGAATTGCGAGGTTTCAATGGTTTTTACCAAATCCTCAAAATCTTGAAAGTCTGTGGAAAGGTCAGCGTCTAAATATCCGATATAATCAAAATGAGGGTTTTTGGCTAAATGCAATATTCCTAATCTTACCGCCTCGGCTTTGCCTCCATTTTGTTCGCAGTCATAAATACTGATATAATCTTCACGACCCTCTCTGAGATTTTCTAAAACCCCTAAGGTATTATCTTTACTGCCATCATTAACAAAACACAAATGGTACCCCAGGTTTTGATGCACAAAGTCGGCAAATTCCTTGCCCGAGAGTCGAGTTTCTTCATTATAACAAGGAATCACCACGCCAACTCCTCTTTTTTGGAGTATTTGTAAAGGAGATTGTTGCGTATCGACTAATGGATATTGAGAACCTAAAGGCTGCTTTAAAAGCCGTTTTACCCTCACCAAAACTTCATTTAAACCGACAGGTTTTTCGATATAGTCATCAACCCCTAAATTGAAAGTATCAACGATGATATTTTCCTCATCATTGCCAGACATCACGATAATTGGAACGGCTGATTTCCTAATATTGCGAATGTGTTCAATAACTTCAAAGCCAGTTTTGATTGGCATATTTAGGTCAATTATGACCAAATTGGGTGATTCATTATCAAAAACATCTATGGCTTCCTGCCCGTCTTTGGCATAAAGCATTTCATATCCTGATTGTTTCAATTTATGTCCAATTGATTTTAGAATCAAAGGTTGGTCATCAGCGGCTAATATTTTCATTTAGTGTGGGCAAAATTGAGAGTATTTAAATTATTTAGTGCAAAAATCATGCCCTTAATATCACAATATACGGCATTATTTTTGTTATTTTAGTTTATATTTGGGGCAAAATTCAACTCTTTTTTATTATTTATTACACATTTGTCCTCAATTAAGATAGAGTCAAACCTTTTCTTGATTAGTCAAGAAAAAACAAATTTATTTTTACTAATCCATTTCTAAGAAATAATACTAATGCCTTTTACAACAGCCCATATAATCGCAATTATTCCGTTTAAAAAATATACGCCAAATCCTTTGTCAATTTCAGGCATGGTAATCGGTAGTATGGTACCCGACTTTGAATACTTTATACGTATGACTTTATATGGACATTACGGACACACGATTGGAGGAATATTTTTTTTTGATATTCCTATTGGATTGATTCTTTACTTAATTTTTCATGCAATCGTTAGGCAGAGTACAATCGTTCATTTACCCAATTACCTTTATTTTCGGGTTGGAAGTGCAGATAACTTTGATTGGAAGCCTTATTTCAAAAAGAACTTTTTCAAAATAACACTCTCAATTTTTATTGGCGTACTAACCCACTTTTTATGGGATGGATTTACCCATGACGATGAATATTATTTTGCCAAATATATAACTATTTTAATTCTAAAAATTAATATATTTGGGCGTTTGATACCCTTGCATTTTGTTTTACAAATGTTCAGCACCGTGATTGGGATGATAATATTGTTTTGGTACATTCATAAACTACCCGCAAAACCTAAAACCCAAATCAAGACAGATAAGCAAATTGTTAATTTTTGGATATTTGTCTTGCTTTCAGCCATCATCATTGGGGTTGTAAGATGGAGTATAGGAATGCCCAACGAAAAAATAATTGGTCAGTTAATCGTTGTTTCTGTAAGTGCATCATTATTGAGTCTTATCATTATCTCATTTATTTCTTCTAAAAAAATATTAACCAAATTTATATGAATCCGCCACTAACAATCGCTCTCGTATCCACCCACCCACCAGGGAAAGGAACGCTAAATGAATATGGATTTTATTTACTAAAACATATTCGTCAAAATCCTAACATTAAAGAGGTT
>JANPGQ010000168.1:0-4533 GCA_031423975.1 Cytophagales bacterium
ATGGAATTGATAAAATACAAAAACCAACGCCCCCACCAACAAAATCAAGAACTGCATCGGGATTTTGAAAATACCATTCATCAACAAGCCCAAGCGGCTTTCTCCTACCGATTCGCCTGAAAGATAACGCCCCACTTGCGACTGGTCTGTACCAAAATATGATAATTGCAAAAAGAAGCCTCCAATCAAACCCGACCACACATTATAACGATTATTGAGGTCGAATTTCCAATCAATTACGTTCAATTTCCCCATTTTCCCCGCTACTTTTAGGGTATCTACAAAGCCCATTTCGGTAGGCAATAAATGAACGACCATGTATCCAGCCAAAAACATTCCAATCAACACCACAAACATCTGTTGTAATTGGGTATAAGAAATGGTTTTTGAACCCCCAAACATACAGTAAACCGTTACGACAGTTCCCGTGAGAATATTTGTCCAATACAGATTCCAACCTAAAATAGCGGAGAGAATAATAGAAGGGGCAGCAATGGTTACGCCCGTAGATAAGGCACGTGGAATGAGGAAAAGAAACGAAGCTAACACTCTGGTTTTCAGGTCAAAACGCCCTTCCAAAAACTCATAAGCCGTGTAAACATTCATCTTTTTGAACATCGGAATGAACGTTACCGACAGCACAATCATTGCCAAAGGAAGCCCAAAATAGAACTGCACAAAACGCATTCCATCAGTATAAGCCTGCCCAGGAGCCGACAAAAAAGTAATAGCACTCGCCTGAGTAGCCATTACCGAAAGTGTAACGTGATACCAAGGCATTTGGCGGTCCGCCAGTAAATATCCTTCAATATTTTGAGAAGAAAGTCGCCCTTTCCAAAGCCCAAAACCCACAATTCCGCCCAAAGTAATCACTAAAACTAACCAATCTATATTTGTCATATTATTTCTTTGCTATAGGCTATCGGCTCTAAACCATCGGCTACAAATGCTAACTGCCCAAAACCTACTGCTGATCAGATAGCCTAACTAAAATATTCACTAAAAAGGGAAAATAAGGCAATCATCAGTATGAGATTTGCCACCACGAGCCAGTATAATTGCCGCCAGGATTTAACGAAGGGAGGAAGAGATTTGTCTTTCATAAATGGTTAGTTGTATGTGCGAATATGTAGCACGAGAATCTTTCCCGTGAAGCGTAGTCTGACCTGTATGTAGACTTCACGGGAAGAATTCCTATGTTACGTATAATTAAAAATCATATCCAATCGAAATGCCTGAAATATTAGCACTTGATGATGGCATCGAATAGCCTCTGATAGTATCTGAAGTGCCAAAATTAATTCGTTCGTATCGAAGTTTTATCGTTACTTTTCTGACTCTCATGCCCAACTCGATAGAGGGTGAAAGCATTTTGGTTAAATCAATTTCAGTATTAGGCAAACTCAGGTTTTTTTCATCGGTTTTTATCTTTGAAATCAATGGATAACTGGTTGATATTCTGAGACTTAATTTTACCTTTGATTTGCTGGTATAATTCAATTTTGCTCCTAAAGAAGGTGATAAAAACTTGTATTTTTCTTCAAAAGTAGTGATATTTCCTTCCGTGCCATACTCTGCCGAACGATTCCAAATTTTGCCCTCAATACCAATAAAAGGCTCAATCGAAAATTTTGAACTATCGCTTAATTTGAGAGGAATTCCCGCATCAATATTTACAAAACTACCTTGAAGATAGGTCTTTGGAATACTCGATGTAGTAGCTATTAAACCAGTTGATGATCCAGTCAATCCACCCAATTTATCAACAGGAGCGTAAGCAACGCACGAATATGAGGGTATTGCATCTACGTTATTGAAAGAGGGATTGGTAGCTCCCAAACTCTTAAAAACGCCACCTTCAAGCGATAGATTTACTTTTTTAGAAAGTTGTGTTTGAATTTTCAGCGATGCACTGCCAAGTGTTCCGTTTTCAAGCCAATTAAGGTTTTTGACTGAAAGCATAGGAGTAATAGTGATAGGCTTCTGAATATCAGATGATTGTGCGATGACATTGAGTGAAAATCCACTCAAAAGGATGCCAAAAAGTATCATTCTTTTCATTTCGTAGCCCGTTTGGGAGTTTAGATTACAAGAAAAAAAAACGCATTTCACCTTGAAATATTGCTTAAATGTACGACAATTTTCAAAGCAAAGCCCCTAAAAAAATGTTAAAATTTCTAAAAAGTATTTTAACACTATAAATCAAGAATTACCTTTCTCAAAATTTGTAAAAAAAGGAAAAAAAGGTGTAATTTTGATTTCTACCAAAAAAATTGATAAATTACATTAAAATAATCCCCACAACCCCATAACATACATTGAATCCATGAAAAAAATATCCACACTTTTGTCTGTAGCCTTGTTTGTTTTTTTGAGTAGCTGCTCCGATACTAAGCAAATCACTGACCTTCAAGACCAAGCTCGTCGTTTGGAAGCACAAGTAACGAAGGAACGCCAAGAAAATGCTGAATTAAGTAGTTACCGTTTTAGTATGGAAAGCCAGTTCAAGCGTAAAAACGAAGATTATGTGAAATGCCAGGAAGAGGGAAAGGACAATTTTGAGTCGTTGAGCAAACGATACGGTGAATTAAATTCTGATTATGACAAGTTGGGGGCGGCATACAAATCTTTGAACGAAGCCAACGATGCCAGCCGTGAAATGTCGGCAAGGGTTATTGTGGATTTAGAAGAAAGAATTAAAGTAATGAGAACAAGTGGTGGAGATGATGTGGCTTCTGCTGATGGAGTAACTAAACCAGTAAAGGCATCACGTAGAAAAAGAGCAAAGAGACGTGGTTAATATTTTAGAGAATAGAGGTCAAAGAAAAGAGCTTGGATTTTGTAATCTAAGCTCTTTTCTTTGACCTTTTTGTTTTGAAATAAACCCTCCCAAGTGTTTAAAACGCTTGGGAGGGTTATAAACTCTACTATCCTCTAAAAAACTATTTCTCCATATAATCCACTACCAAACTCGCCATTGATTTCATCCCTAATACAAAGCCACCTTCGTCAATATAAAAATCGGGTGTATGGTGTGGGGCAGTGTCTTTTTCAGTTTTGCCCTTGGGAGCTCCACCCAAGAAGAAAAACAAGCCAGGTACTTTTTGTTGGTAAAAAGCAAAGTCTTCCGCCCCCGTAACCGCAGGGGTGATAGCTACGTTTTCTTTCCCCGCAATTCCTTCCAAAGTAGGTATCATTTTATCGGTCAGCATAGCATCATTGAAAGTTATTGGACACATTTTGGTGATTTTCACTTCGGCAGTTGCTCCTGCACTTTGGGCAATATTAGTGGCAATCTGAGCAATACGAGCATGAATCATATCCTGAACAACGGGGTCTAAAGTACGAATCGTACCGTTCATATTTACTTCTTCGGGAATGATATTACTTCTCACGCCGCCATTAATCTGCCCAACGGTAACCACCGCAGCAGATTCAGTAACAGGGACATTTCTACTCACAATGGTTTGCAATCCCATGATTACTTGCGAAGCCGTTACGATAGGGTCAACACTTGCCCAAGGATATGCACCGTGAGATTGTTTTCCTTTAATTTTGATTTTGAACCAATCTGAACTTGCCATTGTACCCCCTGGACGGTATTTGATTTTACCGATTTCGGTTTGTGCGTTGATGTGTAAACCAAAGATGACATCTACTTTTGGATTATCCAGAACACCTTCTTTTATCATCAAAGCCGCCCCACCTTCTTCACCTTCTGGAGCTCCTTCTTCGGCTGGTTGAAAGATAAATTTCACCGTCCCTTTCAAATCTTTTTGCATTCCTGCTAAAATCTCAGCAGTTCCCATCAAAATAGCCACGTGGGTATCGTGTCCACAGGCGTGCATTACACTCACGGGTTGTCCGTTGTATTCACCTACTGCCTTTGAAGCAAACGGAATTTCAACTCTTTCTTTTACGGGCAAACCGTCCATATCAGCCCTTAGAGCCACCACTGGGCCAGGTTTTCCACCTTTCAGAATTCCAACCACACCCGTTTTGCCAACACCCGTTTTCACTTCCATTCCTAATGATTTCAAATGAGCAGCCACTTTTTCAGCCGTCTTAAATTCACGGTTGCCCAACTCTGGATTTTGGTGAAAATCTCTTCGCCAAGCCACCACTTTTGCTTCAAGGGTTTCTGCTTTTTGAGCAATCTTAGCTTTCAAGGCAACTGCACTTTGACCCTTAGAATCAGTTGAAATAAAGCCAATGAATGCCATTAAAGTAATTAATTTTTTCATGTTGGATATATGATTTTTAGTTTGGTAAATAATTCTTGCATTAAGATACAAAAAAAAGTAAAGCCGACTCAATATTAATTGAATCGGCTTTTGATTTACTCTGTAAAATCTTTTAACGTGTGCTTTCGCCTTCTTGAAATATTGGCTTTATGACCGTTTGTCATCATTAAGAATTCGTTATCATGATTATACTCTTTCACAAAATTTGGATTAATCATAAATGCACGGTGGATTCTGAGGAAACCATGCGTTTCAAGAAAAGGCTCAAAGAATTTCACTTTTAGTTTTA
>JANPGQ010000169.1:0-14217 GCA_031423975.1 Cytophagales bacterium
CTTGAAAAAAATCAAAAAAAATATGAATTATTAAAAAAAAATTAAATCCAAAAATATTAAAAAATAAATAAATTATTTTTCTTGCGTTAAAAAAGCATCATTCGTAATCTTACATCGTTGATTATCAGTGCGTTTAGAACTATTTTTTTCATTTAACCCATTAAAACAATGAAAAAAACCGTCTTAGTTTTGAGTCTGTCTGTCTTTACTTTAATTTATGGCAAATACGACCCAAATATTCGTCCACGAGTTCACTATGACTATTTACCCAAGTCAAGTATAACTCCTAAAATCACTTCTCAACGTGAGAATTTGCTTGTTCAACTGCAAAATGCAGGAATGTCTCAAATGAATTTTATTAATTTACAGAAGGCATTAGGAAAGATTGATATTTCCATATATGCTATTGAGGACGACACGCCCATTGCGCTAAATGAAATCTTAAATCACAATATTATTGTAAAAGGGTATGATAAAATGATTGATAATTTTAATTCGTTGTATTCAACAGACAATGAAGCACTAATGAGAAACTATCAAGATTATGCCGACCGAAACTGTCAGAAAATTTATGGTTGCGTAGGTTCAGAAGCAAATGCTGACTACGACTGGAAGATAATAAAATTTTTACCGAATCCCGAAAAATGCAACATCGAACCCACAATTACCATGAGTAATGTAATGTTGTATAAATAAGGCTGAGGTGGGCTGGTTGAGAAATTAAACTTACAAACTCAATCAACATCAAAGAAAAACAAAGTAAGGATTATACATAAAGAGCCTTCCATTTGGAAGGCTTCTTTTTTTTGTATCACGGGTAGAATTCCAGTGAAAACTTAACAACTTACGTATTTCAAAGAAATGTATTCATCCAAAAATTTTGTTTGAATCGCTCGAGAATCTTTAAAATTAAAAACTTGCCCATCTTCTCTAATGTTTTTCAATAAATTTAAATCAAGTGTTTTAATGAGCCAACCGTCTGTTTGAGGTTTTTGGATGGCGACAATTCCTTCTTCGGGCAAGTTTTTATCAGGTGAACTATAAATGGCAGCATATCCAAAGTTTATATCCACCGCTGGCGACCACTCAGCATTATTAATCGTTTGCGATACCGCTACATAACATTGATTCTCTAAGGCTCTTGCTCTTGCCCCTACGTGTACTCGTGTTGCTCCACGGATAGTTTCTGTACAACTGGGAGCTAAAATTAAATCAACACCATTCTCACATAGAATCTGAGAACCAAGAGGAAACTCAATATCATAGCAAATTTGTATGCCAAAACTTCCCCAAGATGCTTGAAATACGGTCAATAGCTTGGGAGCGGAGGAAATACCCCATTCTTCATTTTCAAAACGAGTCATAAAAAACTTATCTTGATAACCTATTTGACCCTTTTCTGAAAATACAAAAACACGGTTGTAGATTTTATTATTTTCAAAAACTGGAAAACTTGGGGCAAGAATGATTGCTTGATATTTTTGAGCTAAATCAGTAAAAGTTTTACAAAAACCCTCTAATAATGTATTCATTTCCAGCACCTGACGACGAATATCTTTCCTTATTTCATCAGAAAATAAACTTACCAATTCCATCGAACCATATTCAGGGAAAAGCAAAAGTTCAGCACCTTGTTCAGTAGCATTTCGTACCCAAGATTCAGTATGAATTTGCCAATCTTTAAAAGTTGTTTGCCTCGTAATTGGGTATTGAGCGGTTGCAATTTTTACATCCATCTTAAATATTTTTAGTCCAATATATCATGGGTTTAATGGTTGATTCCTTTTCCCCAATATCCAGCCATCCAAATTCACTTTGTAAAGAATTAGATTTTTGATAGCCCCGCTTTTTCCAAAATTTATCCAAAGGTGAATAATATAATGGTTTTGAAGGATGATTTACTGGACGATTGACGGCACAAAAACAGGTTAATTCATAGCTACCGACACTTCTTGCGTAATTTTCTCTTTCTTCAAAAAAGCGATTACCTAAGCCCAAACCACGATATTGAGGTAACAGAATACTTTCGCCAAAATAAAAGATTTTGGAAATGTCCATATTGGCATCTATAAATGGTTTTTGTACCTCTGCTGATTCGTCAATTAATGGAATACAAGTGGTTGCACCCACCATATTTCCACCATCGTAAACAGCAGATAAAAGGGAGTTTTCTGAATTTGAATAGATTTTTAAGTATTCCTTTTCGTATTCGATAGTTCCTTCGTAAAGATAGGGATAAGCTCGAAAAACTGTAATTCTGAGATTGGCTAAATCTTCAAAAACTTCACTGATTTGATTGCCATAAAAGCATTTAAAAGTCATTTTTTATTTATTTAGAAACTAATTCTATCCAAAGCGGAAGATTGTAATAGGTTGTTATCCGTGTAATTTTACCATTTTTAACCGCCAAAAAAGCCGCAGCGGGCAGAATATAGGTTTGATTATGGGCAGGAGGTAAATCCTCGTCTCCTTTTTTATAAATGCCATTAACCGTGAATTCTACCGCAATTCTTTGATATGAAGGTTCAGTAAAGAAAACCATATCAGTTAAGTTCTCATCATAACATTCATCCATTTTTTGGAGAAATGAAGTGAATTTTTCAATGCCGATACGTACCTCTCCTTGATTGGTTTCGTGTCGAACGTCTGAATCTACCAGAGATAACATTCCTTCCCAATTTTTCTGATTAAAATAGGCATAATATTGTTGTACAATTTCTAATACTGTCATAATTATAAAATTTACTTTCTTTTTAATTCTTAAATTTTCTACTTTTCCTATGCTAATTGTGTGGTTGCAATATTAATGCAAAACCTTAAATGTCATTTCTTTCAAAGCATCTCCATCGCTTAATGAACCACTTTCAACGCCTTTTGATTTCAAATCTAACTTCTTAATCTCGCCAATAATTTGAACAACCTTAGCCAAAGGATAATTCCTAACTGCCAAAGCATAATCCTTGGTAAAGAATGGATTTACGCCCAAAACCGTAGCCAAATTGCGTTCAGATTTGTCGGGCGTAGCATGAGTAAACAAAACCTTTGAAAAGAAATTGAATAACAAAATCACTATGGGAGCAAGAGGATTATCTTTTGGATTTGCCGCAAAGAAATTCACGATTTGATTGGCTCTCAAAACATCTTTATTAATGATTGCCTTTTGAAATTCAAAATAATTGTATTCCTTGCTAATTCCTACGTATTTTTCAACAGCTTCGGCATTGATTTCTTCGCCTATTTTGAGATTGATAATAATCTTGTCAATTTCAGAAGCCAAGCGTTTTAAATCATTTCCTACGTTTTCACAAAGCATTTCAATGGCTTTTCTACTAATCTTTTGCCCTGCTTCATGGCAATATTCCAAAATCCAATCGGGAATTTTATTGTCATAAAACTTCTTGGAAGGCATCATTACGCCCGCTTTGTCAAACGCCTTCACCCATGCCTTGCGTTCATCGGCAGCGGTTTTGAAAACCAATACCAAAATGGTAGAAGACAAGGGGTTTTTGGTGTAATTTTCCAAAGCCACTTGCATTTCCTTTTGGTCAAGTCCTTGCAATTGTTGTGCTTCTTTTACTAAAATCAACTGTCTATCCGCCATCATCGGAAACCTTTTGGCGTGCGACAATAGAGCTGGAATAGTTAAATCTTTTCCAAAGAAAACAAATTGATTAAAACTCCTGTCGCCAGATGAAAGGGCGTTGTCTTCTATAAAATCGGACACTTTATCCAAATAAAAAGGTTCATCACCGTGTAAAAGATACAAGGGTGAATAGACTTTTTTCTTTAAATCTTTTAAAACTTCAGTTGCGGTTTTAGACATTTTTGTTCACAAATTCTTGACAATGATTAATTAATTGAGGAAAGAAAACATTAAAATCGGCTTCATACAGTAAATAATCCTGTTTTAAATCCTCGGTGGCATTTTCAATTCCCGACTGAAAACTGAGCCGTTTGGAGATTCCTTGCAAAGCCCATTCTATCCCTTCATATTTTCGATAACTCACAAACCAATTCCGTCTGACCATTGATTCAATCATACGTTCCATAGCTTCTGGTATGTCAGTTTTACGTTTTTCTAATAAATAGTAAAAGTTTTTACTGTATTCTTCCAAAGAGATGTTTGAATATTGAGCAAAGTTTTTTGCCAAAACGTGGTCATAAAACATATCTACCACAATACCCGAAAACTTATGATATTTAGGTTGCAGTCGGTCAATACTTTGGCGGACTATGGGGTGCGAATCTGTGAAAAAGTCAATTTCACGGTGCAGAGCCATCCCTCTGATGATGCCCTCAGAATATTGAGAATTAGACAATTTATTCAACCGACCCTTGACAAAATCGCCGAGGAAATTCCCAATTTTAAGGTCATCATTATTGCCTGAAAGGTATGTATGTGCTAAGAAATTCAAAATACGTAGTTTTAAGATGGCTTGGAACATAAAGTTAAGAAAAAACTGTTACCTTTTTAGGAGATATGTTTATCTTCGTATCAACATTTTAAAAACTTAGCATAATGCAAATTACGGATGGAAAAGTTGTTACCTTGGGCTACGAACTAACAGTAACAGATGCCGATGGGCAAAAAGAATTAATTGAAACGGTGGAGCAAGAAGACCCAATGGCGTTTATTCAAGGCATGAGTGGCTTGCCAGAAGCCTTTGAAACCAATATAAATGGACTTTCGGTGGGTGATACTTTTGAATTTGCGATTCCTGCCGAGGACGGTTATGGTGAATATGACCATGCCGCCATTGTGGAATTGCCCAAAGATATTTTTAAAGTTGATGGTGAATTTGTGGAGGAAATGCTGGAAGTTGGCAACTATTTACCCATGACCGACGATAAAGGCGAACAACTCAATGGTAGAATTTTGGCAATTGAAGAAGATTTTGTAAGAATGGATTTTAATCACCCGTTGGCTGATAAAGAAATGTTTTTTAAAGGAACAATTTTAGGAATCAGAGACGCAACAACCTCTGAACTCGAGCATGGACATGTACACGGAGACGGTGGCGTGCATCATTAAAAGATTCTGTCTTGGCGACCCCGTCTGAATTTGGATTCGTGGGATTTATGGATTTTTTGGATTATATTAATTCAAAGTACAATTTAATCCAAAAAATCCTCTAATCTGACACGGTGCGACGTTTCGCAATCCAAATTCAGAAATATTTAAACCATTATTAAAATATGCAAAAACCAGCCTTCGATGATATTTTTATGGATTTGGCAGTAAATCTTTCCAAACGTTCACACTGTATTAAAGCCCAAGTTGGGGCAGTGCTTACCAAAGACACCCGCATTATTTCTATTGGCTACAATGGTCCACCCGCTGGTACACACAACTGCGATGAAGAATTCCCGATTGATGGTTGTGAAAGAGACTCAAAAGGTAGTTGTTCCTTAGCCCTCCATGCCGAACAAAATGCCATTCTGTACGCCGTAAAAAACGGGTCAAGCATTGAAGGAGCAACCATTTATGTTACGCTTTCCCCCTGTATTGCCTGTGCCAGAATCATTTACAGCATGAAAATCTCAAAAGTGATTTTCTTACATTCTTATGCAGAATACAAAAAGATTGAGAAAGATGAAGGAGTGGAGTTTTTGAGGAAATTTGGGGTTGAGGTTGTGAGGTATAAAAAGGATTTAGTTTAGTAAATGTATTTCTGTCTGAATTTGGATTCGTCAGATTAATGGATTTTTTGGATTTTACAATGAAAAATAATCCCAAAAATCCCCTAATCTGACGAATCCAAATTCAGAAATCATCTTCGTACATACCCCAATTGCTCATCCTCATCCTCAAAGACCAACTCCGCATCTTTTTCCCAGATTTCCATTTCACAAGGTTTGCAGTTGAATTTTAATTTGTATTCATTTTCGCCATGTTTTAGCGTTAGGGGTTCTACTAATTTTTCTCCCATCGTATCACGTTGAAATCTTGCACATTTGCCCAATTCGTATTTTACGCAATATTTGGTTGTCATTACTCGTGCTTTCCCTGGGTCCCATTGCAATTCAAAGGCTTTTTCAATCTCCGTTACGCCATGTCTTTTGTAAAATGCTCTTGCCATTTTGTTGGAGACATTGTACATAAAATCAAGCTTCTTGACGGGATAATCATGATCCGTTTTTACAATCTGAAACTCTTCTCGGTGGTATTCTTTCACCCGAATGTCAATCAATTGCTCTAAAACCTCCCTTCTAATTTCATTTACTTTTGAAATTGGCAAAAACCAGTTTTCTGAAAACTCAACTTCAATATTATCAACTATAAAGGGCGTATTGCCTGTTTTTGCAAGATTCTTTTTGATATTTGGAATGACAGAATCCTGACTTTTCGCTAATTCTTTTGCAACTTCTAATGTCAAACTACTCTGATGCCCATCTTCATCAATCGCCAATAATTGAAAACCTTCTTGCGTTTCCGTAAATTGTAACGAAACGCCAATTTTCCGAACAACACTGTTTTCTTGTTCCACCATTTTATTAAATTCAGCATCTGAATTTCGATAAATGATTGTGCCAACTGGCAATGGCTTGAAGGTGTTAGGTACAACTACATCGTTCACAATGATATTTATTTGTACACCGTCCGCTTCATTATTTTCGTTGATAAAAAATAGCCCATCGCCATTATTCAATTTCTCATAATTTTCAATCACGTAGCCATTTGCCTTGGTTTCAATCAACTTACCAATCAATTGCCCTTGTGATTTTGGACTTTCCCAATTCCCAATTCTCTCTTTTCGTTTATTAACAAAATAGTCAGTGTAGCCTCTGTTAAAACTCCTATCCATTTCAGGCTCGAAGTTATAGAAGGTTCTACCTGATGAAGCTTTTTGGAAATTTCCATTATTTTCTAAAAACGCATCCAAACGCTTTCTCAAATAAGAGGTATTATTTTTAACATAAACCATATCTTTTAATCGCCCTTCTATTTTAAAAGAAGTAATTCCCGATTCAATTAAATTAGGCAACTGGTCGCTGAGGTCTAAATCTTTGATGGACAATAGATGACTATTAGCAATCAACGTTTTGCCCGTGCCATCCGTTAAATTATAAGGTAAACGACAATTTTGAGCACACGAACCTCTGTTTGCACTGCGTTCTCCGCCCGCAATACTCATATAACAATTGCCACTAAATGAAACACATAATGCTCCCGAAACGAAAAATTCCAATTCAACATCGGTTGCTTCACTAATTTCCTTAATTTGGTCTAAATTCAATTCTCTTGCCAAAACTACCCTTTTCATCCCCGCATCTTTCAAGAATTTTACGTGTTTTGGGTCTCTATTATTGGCTTGTGTACTGGCGTGGATGACAATTGGCGGCAACTCCATTTCCATAATTGCCATATCTTGCACAATGAGGGCATCTACGCCAATATCGTACAATTGATAAATCAGCTTTTTGCACATTTCCAGTTCATTATCATACAAAATGGTATTGATAACCACAAAAACCTGTGCTTTAAATAAATGTGCATAGCGAACCATCTCCGCAATATCTTCAAGAGAATTTGTCGCATTTGTTCTTGCTCCAAACTGTGGAGCTCCAATATATACAGCATCTGCTCCAGCATTAATGGCAGCCATCCCTTGAATCAAGTTTTTGGCAGGGGCAAGAATTTCAACTTTCTTTTTCATTTGGTATTCAATTGTAATAAAGTGCAAAATTACGGAATTGCTGAGAGAAAATTAGATTGTTGTCAAAATTAGATATAGGTTTAAGTCACGTAGTTTTTTGTTTCTTAAATTTTTAAGGTAATACATGTAGCTTATGTGAAAATAATGCTCAATTCTTAACAAGAGCTTGTTGAAAATATCAAGTCTTTATTCAAACACTTCTCTTGAATTTATCGTAACCGTTTTAAAAAATTTAGAGTCTTCTATCAATTTTTTTTACTAAAATTGCTAACCAGCGAAGAAATGGCATGACTTTCTCTTTAATTAGTCTTGAAACAATCTGAAAGGTTAGTATTGTACTTTAACTTTTTAAAGCCAATTTATCTACTTTTAAAAATCATTTCTTCAAATAGTAGTCTTGTTGACGTATAGAATATGATTTGAAAAACAGATCTTTAGAAAGTTAATATCTCAGATTAGTACTTATTCATATAGTTATGCTTTACCATTTCCTAAAAAGATATGTCTCAAAAAGCCGATAGACTTCTTTTTATTGCTTTAATTTTAGCCATTTTATTTCATGGCTCGGCTTTGCTATATAATGTAGATAAGACATACGATGCTTTTGTACATATTTTCTTTGCAGACCATTATGCTCGTTCATGGTTTGAACCTTGGGAGTATCGTTGGTACACTGGTTTTCCTACTACAAGTTACCCTCCATTAAGCCATCAACTAATTGCCCTTTTGTCTAAAATAGGCGGGTTAAAGTTTGGCTTTATAGTGGTTATTCTGTCGTTTTTGAGTTTTTTTATAGTTGGAATATATCGTTTTGCTCAGTTATGGGTACCTAAACGCTCGGCTGGGTATGCCGCTTTGTTTGCGGTGGTAGCGTCTTCTATTGTTCAAACTATCCATGTTTACGGACAACTCCCAACTATTTTGGGTATTTCCTGTTTGATGAATGCCTTGCCAGAAATCTATGCTTACTTCCGTACTCAGAAGATAAGACATCTCATTATGGGCGAATCAATATTGGCAGTTACCGTGGCTTCTCATCACGTTACCACTATTTTTGGGATGTTATTTTTCATTGCTCCAATCGTTGCTACTGCACTTTTGGATGAAAATGGGACGGAGGGTAATTTTTTTAAAGTAGCAAAATCCACAATTATCTTAGCTTTCAAAAGATATAAGCTCTTCTTGACTTTTTTCCCTATTGCTATTTCGGAAATTGTGCTCATTATTTTTCCCTACTGGTTTTGGTCCAAAACAGACCCAATTACGCAAGTGTCCATTCCGCATGGTTCACGAGATTCTTTTATTGAAGTTACCTCTTCGGGATTAATGTTTTTTATTATTCCGATGGGTTTTACCTTATTAATGCTTCCATACATTTTCAAAAGCCTTTATACCAGACGAAATATATTTTTAGCCCTTTCGTTTTCAATACTTTTATTATTAGGCACTGGCGGTACTACGCCTTTGCCAATTATGATTTTGGGTAAAAACGCCTTTAATATTCTTACACTCGACCGTTTTACTTTTTGGGCATCTGTCATTGCAATTCCATTTATAGGAGATTTTTTTAGACGCTTAATTGAGGGGGATATTAGAGAACGAATTATTGGGAAATACTCTATAAAAATGTATCATTTCACTACAATGGTTATTGTAGGTGCAGTAGCATTTCAGGCACTTTTTATTGTGAATTTTCATAAATTTCGCTCTTTGCAACCTGCCACTGTAGATATTCAACCCATTTTGCAGTTTTTGGAACGTGATCAACACGAGCGTTGGCGGTTTCTAACTTTGGGCTTCGGCGACCAAATGGCATGGCTTTCGTCTAATACAACAGCACTTTCTATTGATGGTAATTACCATTCGGCAAGGAGAGTCCCAGAAATGACCACCCAGCCCTTAGAAAGACTCGAAAACTCAAAATTTAAAGGAATTCAGGGGATTGGTTCACTACAACAATTTTTGACAATTCCAGAAAAGTATCATTTAAAATTTATTTTTTCAAATGATAAATTCTATGACCCGATTCTATACTTTGCGGGATGGGAAAGAGTGCAACGACTCGAAAATGGCATTATGATTTGGCAAAAGCACGATGTACCTCCGCTACCATCATATTTACCTAAAAAGGATATGCCCCAATATCAAAAAATCATGTGGGGGATATTGCCAGTTTCGGCATTTTTTTTGATGATTTCGCTTATATTCTATTTTAGAGAAGATTACCTCATTTTTAAATTTACTGAGATTCAAAGTGATGGTTTTGTTCCTGCCAAAGGGAATCGATGGCTATTTATTTGGATGGGATTCATTTTGTCAATTGTAACATTTTTTTATATAAAATCCTTTTTTGTGTCTTTCCATAAAGATCCAGATACCATAATTAAAGCCTATTATAATGCCCTTGATTTTAAATATTTTAAAGAAGCGAATAGTTATTTTGTTCCAAATTCAATAAGTCTCGACGAATACATTTTACAACTATCCGTGCGTGACGGCTTATTGGCATCTTATGGAAAATTAGAAGCCATTTCAGTGAAAATTATTGAGCAAAAAACTAATAGAGCCACCGTAAGGGTATCTACCGATTGGAACACTCCGTTGGAACGTTATCATTTAGAAGCAGAGCATGAACTGGTAAAAATTGGCTCTGATTGGTTCATTAAACCACCTGTTTTTAGCAAGGTTATTCCGCCCGATGAACACATGGAAAAGGGAGTCTTGGCATTACATAGTCAAGGAAAAAGAAATATTGGTATGGCAACCACCGAGCATGATGATGTGTTGGATAGACCCGAATTGAACATTTTATCTGCCAAACTAATTCAACAGGATAGTTCTTTTGTAGTAGTGGGGGAAATTCAAAATATCGACCATTTGGCTGCACATCTTACCATAGAGGCTCAATTATTTGATAAATCTGGTAAAAAATTAGTCTCATATAATGCTAAATATACTACTATTCACAAGGTTTTACCGAAGGAAATTGTACCTTTCAGAATAGAATTTGAAGAAACAGCTTGGGTAAAGCAAGAAGATAACAATCAATTTGATTTTAATCCAAAAGAATTTACAGCTTTCGATTTTACTCAACCACCTGTAAGCTTTAAAATTGCAGCTCGTGCGGTAGTGGCAGATAGAGATATTTATATTGATGTGGGACTGCAAGGTATATTTGTCAATAAAAACAATAAAATTGTTGGTGAGGCTTTCAATCATGGGACGGAAGAAGTCAGCGTTCCACAAATTTTATTTACTTATTATGATAGTGACCAATCTGTAAGATGGGTTGAATATTTATTTTTGAAAGATGGTATAAGACCTCAAACAAAAATACCTTTCGAAGAGAAATTGACTGATTTGACTAAATTAAAACTGATAAAGGCAGGTACACCCGAAGATTTTTATGTGAACGGGCTACCGCAAACAAGTTATCTGAATCGTTATAAGAATACGAATCGAATTGAACTGTTGCCTTTACAATCGCAAAAAGGATTTATACGTCTGATTATTAATTCATACATAGCTAACCCAACCATATATTAAAAATATCTATGTGTCTTTATATCAAAAGTATCGTTTTTTTTATTCTAATGCTTCTTTTAGTAGCTTGTGAAGAAAAACGCTATAATGTAGATCTTAATGACATAAAAATATCGCTTTTAACGCCTGATTCAGTAACCATTGGGCAAAAAAAAATGGTAAGTTTAAGTGTCAAGAATATTCCACCAGGCGAAAAAATAAATTTCGTTTTGCAAAGTAGTTGGGGGCTAAAAACTTTTGAATTTGAGGTTGAAGACGTGCCTGTCATGAAGTTTGGTATAAAAGATACGTTGAGTGGTTTACTGAATATTTATATAACCTACAAAGGTAGAATTTATGCAAAAAACAGGGTAAATGTGCTTGCTGGCGTAGTGGCTGAACCAATGGATACCTATTTAGGGTCAAAATCGGTAGTTGCCGACGGAAAGGATTGGGCAATGATTACAGCGATACCAACCGATAAATATGGTAATTTATTAAAGAATGGTACACCGGTGAACTTTGATTTATTAACACCTACCAATAAGCGTGAACATAAAGTATCAAACACCAATTTTGGGGTAGCTTTTCAAAAAATATACGCTCAAACTACCTCAGGGAAAACCTTTGTAGGAGTCAGTATTGATAGTGTTAATAGCAAAGAAAAAGAATTATTGCAGGTGGCTGATTTTCCTACAAATTTTACGATTCAAGCAGAGAAAAATAGTTTGTATGCAGATGCACGACAAACTTTTAAAATCAAAACCAGTCTGATAAAAGATCAAAATAATAATATAGTTTCAGAGGGGACTTTAGTAATTTTTCAAGTAAAAGATGCTAATAATACCACTCGGCTGTTTGATGGCTATACAATTAATGGTGTTGCAGAAATTCATTTGCAAAATCCGATTTCATTAGGTAATTTACAAGTATTGGCATCAGTTTTTGGCGGTGGCAAAAGCAATAATTTATCAATCCCTTTTCAAAGTGCTTATCAAGATATCCCAGTAGATTTTGATAATTCCACTCGAAAATTGAGTTTAAGAATTGGTGTTTTGCGTGGAAAACTTAATCAACTTTTACCGAACGGCATCATAGTTGCCTTAACTATTGATAACGAAAAAACAATTTCTACTGAAGTCGTAAACGGGTATGCCATTTTTGATTTAACAGATATTGACAAAGGAAAACACGATTTAACCATTTCAATTGCCGACAACATTATACACAAAGAATTAATTATCAAATAAATGGCCAAAAGAAAGCCCATAAAATATTATCGTATTTTTTTTGGAATTATAACGATAGTTGCATTATCACTACTTATTGGTGCTTTTTCGAAAGTAATTGTATATTTCAATAGTGGTGCGGATAGAAAAACTGCGTTAAATGTTCCTCCAAACTTGCCTGATACTCATGTTCCAAGCATCACATGGTTGGCGGATGATGAAGAAACGGGTAGAAAAATGGAAGACTTTTCTCGCAACGAAATCATGCGAGATTATGTACGAGGCTGGTACCAGCAACATTTAAGTTATGCTTCAAATGAGTCCATTGGCTTAAAGGAATATTTTACTCCTTCGGCATTACCAAAAGTTATCAATTGTATTAGTAAACTCAAAACTGATGGGTTTCAATTGTATCAAACTGATTTGCAACACAATATAAAACTGCATTTTTATTCAGCAGATGGGCAGATTGTCTCTTTTACCGATAAGCAATTGGTGATGAAACAACGATTGTACAAAAAAGATACGAAAGAGAAAATTTTTGTTGATGAGACTACCAATGATTATGATGTAGTGATGTTGCTTGACGACGGCTATTGGCGGGTAAAAAACTTAGTCAGAAAAGCGCCAACGGAAATTTTAGTGGAAAAGGAAGTCGCAAAAAAAGACTCAATGGTACAAGTAGCGGACAAACAATTCGTCCTGAATGGGAAACAATTTGTACCTAAAGGAATAAACTATTATCCTCAAAAAACACCTTGGACCTTTTTTTGGACAAAATATGAGTCAAAAATCATAAAAAAAGATTTTGCTCTTACTCGCTCACTGGGATTCAATACCGTTCGGATTTTCATAAATTTTCATGATTTTAATAAAGGAAACGTACCTGTCGAAAGGCTTAACCAAGTACAAAATCTTTTGGATAATGCCCAGAAGGAAAATTTAAAGGTAATCATTACACTGTTTGATTTTTTAGGTGATTATAGTCTGCTTAACTTCACAGCATCTGACCGTCAGCTCGAATCTTTGCTTACTCGCTTTCGCAATCATCCAGCCATATTTGCTTGGGATTTAAAAAACGAACCTGATTTAGATTATAAATATCACGATACGGCAGATGTAAATGAATGGCTGGTTTGGGTGCTTAAAAGAGCAAGGAAATATGACCCCAATCATTTATATACAGTAGGCTGGGCGTATCCTCAAAACATAGATTTCTTGAAAAACGAACTTGATTTTATATCGTTTCACTCCTATAAGCCCATTGAAGTTTTAAGTAATGAAATTGATATGATGCGGAAAAAGATACAGAACAAACCACTTGTTTTAGAAGAGTTTGGACTTTCAACATATCATGGAATTTGGGCACCTTTCGGTAAATCGGAGCAAGACCAAGCCGATTATTTTACGAGTATAAGAGCCATTTTAAAGCAAAAAGGCAATATTCCCTACATAGATTGGACTCTTTATGATTTCTCAGAAGTGCCATCTGGCGTTGTAGGAAAAATGCCTTGGAATAGAAATCCTCAAAAAAACTTTGGTCTTGTTACAAAAGAAGGCAAAATAAAATCTTCGGCAAATATTTTGGGAAGAGAATAAACTACTTGCCCAAAATCCTTAGCGAATGTAAATAATACCAATCAACAATATCAGCCATTGGTAATGATACCGCTGCATAATAGTTTTTGGTACTTAATTCTCGGCGATATTCATCGCTCTCAACTACTTTCTGGATGGCATTCGCCAAACTTTCTGCATCATCAGGTTCAAAAAGTTCACCTGCATATCCTTCTTCTCTAATTAATTCG
>JANPGQ010000170.1:0-3534 GCA_031423975.1 Cytophagales bacterium
TGCCATCTATTTTGGTGCTGCCCTGGCAGGACTCATTTCGGGCTATCAAGTTTTGAAAACTTCCTTTTTCGGAACATCTCAAGAGAAAAGTAAAATGGTTAATTTCTGGGGAATATTTTATAGCTCTTTGGGCGGAATGTTCTGTATTTGGGGAGGCTTCGCTGCGGGCACTTCTGCCCCATTTGATGACTGGTGGCACAATACTTACGGGCTGGACGTAAAGATATTTTCACCACCTCATGCGGTACTAGCATTTGGTTTAATTTCTATTCAAATCGGGGCAATGATTTCTGTATTGGCTACCCTAAATCAGAACGAAAAAATATCGTACCTATCTGATAATCAAAATATTGTAAGAAAAATTCGTTTAAGAAATATCTTTATTTTTACGGCAGGAATGGTGGTACTGACCGCCTTTACTTTTGCTACCGAATTTATGGGCAGATGGGCAATGCACCGTATGTCTTTCTATCAAATCGGGGCTGGTTTTGTACCGCTTTTTGTACTTGCCTTTGCCCGTGCGAGCAACGTAAAATGGGGAGCTACTTACATCGCCATTATATACATGGTCAGTCTTTGGGTTATAAATACTACCCTCAGAATGTTCCCTGCAGAACCTCTTTTGGGACCAATTGCCAATCATGTTACATTTTTCCAAACAACGGGTTTTCCGATTTTATTGGTTTTCCCTGCCTTGGCTTTTGATTATTTGCGAGATAAATTTTCCGCTAAAAACGATTGGATTCAGGCAGTCATATTGGGCGTAACTTTTGTCTTTGTATTCTTCATAATTCAATGGAATGCGGGTTCATTTTTACACGAATCTCCCTTGGCACGAAACTGGTTTTTTCATTCAGATTCATGGTCGTACAACAATGACCCTAATGCTGAATTCCGCTATCAATATAAGGGCTACGGTACGCCAAAAACTGTATATAATTGGGTTATGGGCTTTTTTGTAGCCATTATTTTAGGAATAATTTCTTCCCGAATTGGCTTATTGTGGGGGAATTGGATGCGGAAAGTGCAGCGGTAATTTTTAAATAACTATATACTTATTGTTGCAAATAAGATTTTCATTATTAATAGCGAGGGATTTAAATCCCTCGCTATTAATAATGAAAATCAATGGCTTATAAATTACGTTCCAATATTTTAAGTCTATTTATTGAAAACTTATGGAAGAATCATTAAAAGAGAACTCAGAATTTGAGTCAATGGATGAAAAATTGGCAATGTCATCGGAAGAAAAATCTCAGATTTATACTCATCAATTCGACTTTAAAAAAAGTTTTCGAGACTACGTTTTTGAATTTACATTGCCCTTTTTGGCAGTTATGGCGGCTTTTTTACTGAATAATGTAAAAGAAGATTATGCTGAAAATCAGTTAGAAAAACAGTATATTATTTCCATCATTGCTGACCTGAACGATGATATTAAGTTGGTAGATGAGCAAGAGAAATTTCATAAATTGAGGATTGCCCAAATGGATACCTTATTAGATTTCTTTGAAAATCCAACTACTATTTCAGACAATGAGAAAGTGAATTTTTTAGGAAAAATGGCTTCCAGAGGTATTCAATTTGACTATAATGACCGTACCATTGAACAAATGAAAAACTCGGCTACGTTCAGGCTCATTAAAAATCAAATAGCAACCAATCTCATTATTAAATATTACCAGAAAGTAAAGGTCATAAAACTGATGGAAGAAAGAGAAAAAGAAGAGCAAGAGGATTATAAACGGGTTGCTGTGAAAATTTTTGACCCTTTTTCAGACCGTGTAATTTTTAAAGATGGTAAGGAGATTCATTTACGTAAAAACAAAATGCCGATTGTAAAAAATCAAGCATTATTGCGTGAGGCAGCGGGATATATTCAATATTTGAATAGTTCGAGGGGCAGAATTATCTCACTGAAACAAGATTTAAAGACAACGGCGTTTCAGTTAATTGATGCTTTGAAAAAGGAATATAAATTGAGTGCAACTTTATAATTAAATCAGATTTTCAAACTATGAAAAACCTACTAACCACCATATTCCTACTATTTTTATCAGTCTTTCCCATGTACGCCCATGTAGGTAGTGCGGGGGTAGTGTTTGAAGGTCAGGCGGGGAAATACGCCTTGCAGGTATATGTGCAACCGCCAGATGTTATTCCTGGTACTGCCAAAGTTACCGTTATTGCCGATGGTGCAGATATTACTCACGTAGGAATTTCACCCATTTATTTTTGGTTTGGCGATGAAGGTACGCCTCGTTCGGATGAAGCCTTGCCCGTAAAAGGCGAAACAAATCGTTTTGAAGGACAAATCTGGTTGATGAATTCGGGGGCAACCAGTGTACAAGTAGAAATTGACGGAGTAAGGGGCAAAGGAAAATTGATTGTACCAGTTTCCGCTACTTCCACAGCCAGACGAACTATGCCTGCATCTTTGGGTTGGATTTTGGCGGCTTTGGGCATATTTCTCATTGGCGTTTTAACCACTATTTTTGGAGCAAGTGTAAGCGATAGTTTGCAACCCGTAGGTGAAAAAGCAACGGCTAAAACCATTCGTAAAAGAGTAACTGGCTCGCTCATCGGTGCAAGTTTTTGTGCATTATTTCTGTTTGGAGGCAATAAATGGTGGACTTCTGAAACCGAAGCGTACAAGAGAAATATGTTTAAACCTTACACTTCAAGCACCAAAATTATTGACCAAAATATTCTCAAATTAACGATTAACAGTAATTCAGTAAACACCAGATGGCTAAGTTACGCCATTCCCGACCACGGTAAATTGATGCACTTATTTTTGGTAAGAAAAGGCTCAATGGATGCTTTTGCCCATTTGCATCCTGTGCGTATTGATACACTAAATTATGAAGCGAGTTTACCTGATTTACCAGCTGGAAAATATTTAGTTTTTGCCGACATTATGCGTTTCAATGGTTTTCAATACACTATTTCAGATTCTGTTGAAATTAAAACGCCCATTAAAAATGGGGTTCACACTATTAGGTTTGTTGATGACTCAGACGATACTTATGTCATCACCAATCCTATCAATGCCAAAAGCCCAAATCTACCTGACCAAGACATCACTATTTGTGGAACGCCAGGGGTAAAAACTAAGCTACAAGACGGTTCAAGCATTGTTTGGGAAGAAAAACCAAATAAACCTTTATTGGCGGGAGAAGTGTATGATTTGAAGTTTTCGGTACTTTCGCCCGATGGAAAAGAGGCAAGTTTACAGCCCTATTTGGGAATGATGGGACACGCCGCCGTCATAAAAGATGATGGTTCGGTTTATATCCATTTGCATCCAACGGGTACGGTTTCGAGTACCGCCGTAACGATTATGGAAAAACGAATTGGAGAAAATACGCCAAAACCATTTATTTTACCCACAAACATTTTCAAAGATAGTGTTGATAAAGTTTTGGCGAAAATCCAGACAATGAATGAAACTGATAGAGATAAATTTTTGATGCCCAATATGATTCATTCAGCTATGCCAAAAGGGCATCACAGCAATATGGTGAGCTTTCC
>JANPGQ010000171.1:0-5424 GCA_031423975.1 Cytophagales bacterium
AAAAAAGAATTAGAACTTGCACAGGAGAAAGCTAAAAATGCTATCTTAGAGAAAGAAAAATCTCAAGCGGAATTGGCTTTTTTACGGTCGCAGATTAATCCGCATTTTATGTTCAATACTTTGAATATGATTTATAGCAAAGTAAGGAAATCGAGCAAGGAGGCTGGGGAAATTGTGATAGAGTTTGCCAATATGATGCGGTATGCCACCAGTACAAAATTGCAAGAAAATGAGGTGGACGTGCGTGGGGAACTGGATTTTGTGAAAGACTATATCAATATCCACAAACAACGCTTTAATAATACCGTTTATATAGATTATGACGAAGAGGGTTATATGCTTTCGCACAGAATAGTGCCAATGGTACTGATTACTTTAGTAGAAAACGCTATAAAGCACGGTTTGATTGATGACCCCAACTATCCATTAATCATTAGAGCAAGCCTGATTGATAATTATTTTACCTTTATGGTGCATAATTTAAAAAATCTGAAACCCAACGGATTAGACCAAAAAGGAAATACGGGGATTGGTATTATTAATATTGAAAAAAGATTAAAAGCGGTTTATCAAAATGGAGGATATTCTTTAGAAAAAGAGGAAACCGAAGAAGATTATGTTGTTACTTTTACCGTAAATTTTAACGAGACAAAAAGATGATTAATGTTGTAGCAGTAGATGACGAACAAGGAGCATTGGATGTATTGATTGACTATATCAAGGATACGCCATTTTTGAATTTAGTGGCAGCAACTACTAATTCTATGGAAGTGGTAGGAATTTTAAATTCAAATGAGGTAGATTTGGTATTGACCGATATCATGATGCCACGCATGAATGGCTTGAATTTGGTCAGTCTATTCGAGGGTAAAATAAAATTTATTATGACTACGGGTTATCCAGAATATGCTTTGCAGAGCTTTGACCACGGGGTGCTGGATTATTTAGTGAAACCATTCGGTTATCAGCGTTTTTTGAAGGCCGTAAGCAAGATGCCTTTTGAAATGACTTTGGTGGATGCACCCCAAGATGAACCTGAACCAAAACCAATGCCTAAACGGGAAGATTATATTTTTGTGAAGGTTGATGCCAAAGGTAAGTTTCATAAAGTTTTATATAAAAATGTAATCTTTATTGAAGCTCAAAAAACGTATGCCTCAATTACTACTGAGGCGGATAGAGTTTTAACAAATCTTACACTTTCTGACTTAGAGAAACGCCTTCCAGAAGACCGATTCATGCGGATACATCGCTCTTATATGATTGCCAAAGAAAGAATCACTGGCATTGAGGGAGACGAAGTTATTTTGGATAAAGTATTAAGAGTTCCCATTGGCGATACTTACAAGTCAAACGTTACTAATTATTTAGAAGGTAGCATTTATTTTAAAGAAAGTACCAGTGCTACTATTTTGGGCAAAAGAATTACGAGAAGCAGTGGGCAATAAGCCCCAAAATAATACATTTAAAAGGCTGAATTTGTACATTTTAAAGAACTTTTATGGGTAATATTGTTTTAGTGGAAGATTGATATATATTTGTTTTTGAGGATTAGCAAAATATCGCTAAATCTTCAATCAGCCCAATTTTTCACTTGATTTTCATTAATCCATGTCATTAATAATTTTAATAATTGCCTGTACAATTGCGGCATATTTGTTAGGTTCTATACCCACCGCTATATGGTATGGAGAAGCATATTTTGGCGTGGATGTCCGCAAGCATGGTAGCGGTAATGCAGGGGCAACCAATACTTTCAGAGTCTTGGGCAAGCGTGCGGGAACGGTGGTTTTATTGATTGATGCTATAAAAGGTTGGATTGCTACTTCATTGGCTTTGATGATGTATTACGGACATTTGATAGAATGGTCGGAATGTCAAAATTTGAAATTACTCTTTGGATTTATGGCAGTGTTTGGTCATATTTTCCCTGTTTTCTCTAATTTCAAAGGCGGAAAAGGCGTAGCAACTTTATTGGGCATGGTGATGTCCGTTCATCCAGAAGCGGCTTTGGTTTGTATGGTTATCTTCTTTTTGGTATTTATTGCCTTTCATTATGTATCATTAGGAGCCATTATCGCTTCTTTGGCTTTTCCGATAATGTTATTGTTGAAAGCCTTTGGTCCAGAAAACACGCTGGTAATCATCTTTGGATTTCTTTTATTCGGAATGATCGTGATAACCCACCGTAAGAATATCGTAAAATTGATTAACGGTAAGGAGAATAAAATGTTCCTTTGGGCGAAAAAATAGCTTTTAGCTTAATTATATTTAACATGGATAATTAAAGGTTAGAAATTCTAATTTTTGATTATCCATTTTTACTTTTGTATTCATCTAAAAAATATAGACAGATTATTCGATAAACTCAATGCCGACCGCTGATTGCCAACAGCCGAAAGCCCAATGCACATTTCATCATGATACAAACATACATCCAACAAAATAAAGAGCGTTTCCTTTCAGAATTGCTTGATTTATTGAGAATTCCCTCGGTTAGTGCTGATAGCAAATATAAGGCTGACGTTCGCCATGCTGCTGAATTTATCCGTGAAAAATTAGCATTAGCTGGAGCTGATAATGCTGAAATATGTGAAACAGCGGGCTTTCCGATTGTTTATGGCGAAAAGATAATAGACAAATCTTTACCCACTATTTTGGTTTACGGACACTACGACGTACAACCCGCCGACCCTTTGAATCTGTGGGATTCTCCTCCGTTTGAACCTGTGATAAAAGATGAGAAAATCTATGCCCGTGGGGCTTGTGATGACAAAGGGCAAGTATATATGCACCTCAAAGCCTTTGAGGCAATGATGGCAACCAATACTTTGCCATGCAATGTCAAGTTTATGATTGAGGGCGAAGAAGAAGTGGGTTCTGATAATTTGGGGACTTTCGTAAAAGCCAATAAAGAAAAATTGAAAGCCGATGTGATTTTGATTTCAGATACTGCTATCATTGCCAATGATATACCGTCAATAGATGTGGGTTTGCGAGGATTGAGCTACATGGAAGTAGAGGTAACAGGTTCAAATCGTGATTTACATTCGGGCGTTTATGGCGGTGCTGTGGCGAATCCGATTAATGTTTTGAGCAAAATGATTGCCTCTTTGCACGATGAAAATAACCATATCACCATTCCAAATTTTTATGATGATGTGATAGAATTAAATTCCGAAGAAAGAGAAGCTATGGCGCTTACACCCTTTGATTTGGAAGCCTATAAGGAAGATTTAGGCATAAATGATATTCGTGGAGAAGCGGGATATTCAACCATCGAACGGGCTTCCATTCGTCCAACTTTGGACGTAAATGGTATTTGGGGAGGGTATATTGGTGAAGGAGCAAAGACCGTATTGCCTTCAAAAGCCTCCGCTAAAATCTCAATGCGTTTAGTACCGAATCAACAATCTGATAAGATAACGGAGCTGTTCACCAAGCATTTTGAATCTATTGCACCCGCTGGCGTAACTGTAAAAGTAAAAGCACATCACGGAGGAGAACCCTATATTACACCCACCGACTCAAAAGAATATCGGGCGGCTGAAAAAGCAATGGAAGAAGCATTTGGGAAGAAACCAGTACCCACCAGAGGCGGAGGAAGTATTCCGATTGTGGCATTGTTTGAAAAAGAATTAGGATTGAAAACCGTTTTGATGGGTTTTGGCTTAGATACCGATGCTATCCATTCGCCCAACGAACATTACGGTTTGTTTAATTTTTATAAAGGCATTGAAACGATTCCACTTTTCTTTAAATATTTTTCGGAATCATAAGGTTAGGAAAGTCTTCGTTTTGGGTACCGATTTTTTTTCTTTAAAAGGTTTATTACCCAATTATTTTCGCTTAATTTTTATTCAAAAATCCATATCTTTGTAACAGAAAGTAGATGAATTTGTACGTTTACTGCATAATTTATGACCGAAATTAATTTAGAAAAACTCACAACCGAAGAAACTTCACATTATGATAATCTGGATAAGATGTCGGTTAATGAGATTTTAGAAGGAATAAATAACGAAGATAAAACGGTACCTTATGCCATTGAAAAGGCAATTCCGCAGATTGAAGCCCTTGTAAATCAGATAGTTCCGAGAATGAAAGAAGGTGGACGACTCTTTTACATTGGTGCAGGCACGAGTGGACGTTTGGGTGTAGTTGATGCTTCCGAATGTCCGCCTACTTTTGGTGTTCCCTTCGATATGGTAGTAGGATTAATTGCGGGCGGAGATGGAGCTATCAGAAAAGCCGTAGAAAATGCAGAAGATGATATTGAACAGGCTTGGCACGATTTGATAGCGTATGATGTCAGTGAATTAGACACAATTGTAGGTATTGCCGCCTCTGGACGTACTCCTTACGTGATTGGTGGTCTGAGAAAAGCCAGAGAAAGTGGACTTTTGACTGGTGCTATTTCATGTAATCAAAATAGTGAAATATCCCAAGAAGCTGAATACCCGATTGAGGCAATTGTGGGTCCAGAGTTCGTTACGGGTAGTACCCGCATGAAAGCAGGAACGGCTCAGAAGTTGATTTTAAACATGATTTCTACCTCCGTGATGATTCAATTGGGACGTATTAGGGGCAATAGAATGGTAGATATGCAATTGAGTAATAAGAAGTTAATTGTCCGTGCCGAAAATATGGTAATGAAAGAGTTGGGCATTGAAAGAGCAGAAGCCGAGGCACTTTTGGAACAAAACGGAAGCGTCCGTGAATCCATTGATGCCTACCGTGCGGCACATTAACAAAACATTAACAAGAGGCATTGAAATAACTAATACAAGCTCCCGTTAAAGAGTAGAAAATATTGATAATAGCTTTGTAAACAAGTAGATAGCTTTTTGAGTTTAGTTTATAACTTGCCTTTATCATTGAATCCGTAAATTTTTAATCCATCCCTTTTTTTTGTAACCATGAAAAAAGTATTATTCAGTTCGATGTTGCTCGCAGGATTTGCGATGAACGCCCAAGCACAAGATTTTCCCGAGGATATCAAGCCATTGATGACCAAATATACTTGTACGGCTTGTCATAAAGTAGATGTAAAATTGGTGGGTCCAGCCTATACAGACGTAGCCAAAAAGAAATATACAGACGAAAAAATCACGGAATTAATTGCCGCTCCCGTACCTGCACACTGGCCTGGTTACCCACCAATGGCAGCCTTGAAAGTACCAAAGGAAGACGCCTTGAAAATAGCAGGATGGATAAATACCTTAGCTCCGAAGAAGGCTAAGAAGGAGAAGAAGAGCTAATTCAGTAAACAGTTATCAATTATCAGTTTAAAAACTTAGATTGAGTATATAAAAGAAGGGTTGTAGGAATTGTTGATTCTTACAACCCTTCTCTTTTTACACCATTTTTAGCTAAAACCTTGCTAACAACGGCAATAAATAATGAAGAAACTATCTACAAAAT
>JANPGQ010000172.1:0-11524 GCA_031423975.1 Cytophagales bacterium
TTCTCCACCCAAACAGGCTTGGTAGAACATCATGGCTTCACGACATTTACCGTTGAAATTTAAGTATGGATTTAGCTGTGCCATTGTTATCGTCTATTTTGATTCTACATAAACTTTATAATTGTCCATAATAGCCTGCCAACCACCTTTTTGCATTTCAAGGGGGTTTTCATTTTCAGCCTCAAAAGTTGATGAAATATGCGTTGAATCTCCCTTGTTAGTAAAGGTGATTTGGCATTTTCTACCGTCGCCCATTGTATATTCAAGGTATTCGTTAGGCGTAATGGCATCATAAATTCCCCAAAAATCAAAGCCAAAACTACCATCTTTTGCCTCCATTCTTGATGAAAATTTGCCGCCAACGGTCAAATCATTTTCGGCTTTTGTCGTATGCCAATCAGGAGAGGCAGCATTCCATTTTTTAATGTCTTCGGGATTTGTCCAAAAACTCCATGCTTTGTGTACGGGAACATTTACGTTTACTTCTACCGTGATTTTTGTTGCTTCCATTTTTTCTATTTTTGTAAATTGACAATGCAAAGGTATTGTCGTAATCTCAATTAAACACTGTGTAATTACGACAATATAAAGGGTTGATTGCGACAATCAAATGTAATAACTTTGTCCAATATAAATCAATATCCAATGAAAAATGTAGCTATTCTTGTTCCCGAAACCGCTGTTATTGAGGCAGTTGCTGACCCACGTTATATGTTTACTGCCATCAACGAATTTCTGAAAAGTGCAGGAAATCCTCCTTTATTCAATGTTCAATTGGTCGGTCTCACCAAGGAAGTAAAACTGGCAGATGGGCTTTTTTCTATTCATACCGATGCCACTTTGTCTAATGCCCAAAAGCCGCATCTCATCATTATTCCCGCCGTGAGTGGCAATTTAGAAAATGCTATTAAACTCAATCAAGATTTTTTGCCGTGGATAAATCAACAGTATAAAAACGGTTCGGAAGTTGCCAGTTTGTGCTTGGGTGCATTTATTTTGGCTTCCACGGGCTTGCTCAATGGCAAATCATGCTCTACGCATTGGCTTTTTGCCAACGAATTCAGAACGATGTTTCCAGAAGTTGATTTGGTAGATAATAAAGTAATCACCGAACAAAACGGGCTTTATTCAAGCGGTGGGGCTAATTCATATTGGAATTTATTATTGCATTTAGTAGAAAAATATACTAATCGAGAATTAGCCATTCTTGCCTCCAAGTTTTTTGTTTTGGATATTGACCGTAATAGCCAATCCCCATTTGCGATTTTTAAGGGGCAAAAAGTACACCATGATACAGAAATAAAACAAGCTCAGGAACATATAGAAGGCAATTTTCAAGAAAAAATTACGGTTGATGAACTGGCAAATAAATATAATATTGGAAGACGTACTTTTGAACGGAGATTCAAGAAAGCTACTCACAATTCGGTGGTTGAATATATGCAAAGAGTAAAGATTGAAGCCGCCAAAAAACAATTGGAAGTTGGTCGCAGCACCGTAAATGATGTCATGTACCAGGTTGGCTATACTGATATAAAGGCATTCAGAGACGTTTTTAAAAAGATAACGGGAATGTCGCCCATTGATTATCGAACAAAATATAACAAAGAGGGAGTATGATTATTTTGCTATACATCACCATATTTTAGCCCCATATAGTACGATAGCACGAATGAGTCACGGAGTATATCCTCCCTCATAAACAATCGTAATTAAGTTTTCCATTTCCCACAGAAACTTATTTCCATCTTTCATTTGTTAAAAATGTGAACGTAACTTTGTAAAACGGTGAACGGTACACGGTTAAAGGTAAACGGTTCACGGAATAGATTGGTCGTCAAATCCGTTCAACTTTAACCGTGTACCGTTCACCGTAAATGAGAATGAAAGGAGCAAACAATACATATTTTGGAAATATCAAAGAGGGCATTCGGTCTTCACTAAAAGGGCTTTCATTGTCCTGGAAACACCTCAAAGAAGCACGGCAAAGTCGTAAGCCTATTTTTGTGGATAATCCAGATTATTTCAAACAACAGACGGGTATCGTAACGCTACAATATCCGCATGAACATCTGCCTCTGCCCGACAATGGACGCTATCAATTGCACAACGAAATGGCTGATTGTATTGTCTGTGATAAATGTGCCAAAATTTGCCCCGTTGACTGTATCGAGATTGAACCCATCAAAGCTACAGGCATTGCAGGGTACGCCTCAGACGGTTCTGCGATTCGTTTGTATGCCGCCAAGTTTGATATTGATATGGCAAAATGTTGCTTCTGCGGACTTTGTACTACGGTTTGTCCAACGGAATGTTTGACAATGACCAAAGAATATGATTTCTCAACCTTTGATATTACAACGCATAATTTTGAATTCGGGAATCTTACGCCCGAGCAATCGCAAGAGAAACGGGAACTCTACGACCAATTTATGGTTGAAAAAGAGGCAATGAAAAAGGTTATAGGCAATCAGCAATCGGCAGTAAGCGGTCAGGAAACAGAAGAAACGCCCAAACCCAAGCCAGCTTTTAGACCTTCATTTAAAAAAGTAGAAACAGAAAACCCTGTAATTGAGGAAGTTAAGGTAGTAGAAATTCCGAAGCCAAAGCCAGCTTTTAGACCATCATTTAAAAAAGTAGAAGCAGAAAGCTCTGTAGTTGAGGAGGCTAAAGCGGAGGAAATACCAAAACCCAAGCCTGTTTTTAAGCCTTCGTTTAAGAAAATGGATTCAGAAGTCCCTGTCGTTGAGGAAGTTAAAGCGGAGGAATCACCAAAGCCGAAGCCAGTTTTTAAACCAACTTTTAAGAAAGTAGAAAATTCAAGTGTTGAGGAAAAAACAGAGGAAGTTAAAGCGGAAGAAACTCCGAAGTCTAAGCCAGTTTTTAAACCTAAATTTAAGAAACCAGATAACCAATAACTAACCTTGCTTCAATTCATCTTCATAGCCTTTATTTTTCTCACCGTTATCTCGGCGAGTGTCGTTTTATGGTCTAAAAATGTCCTTTACGCAGCATTTAGCTTGCTTTTGACATTCTTGGGCATGGCAGGTTTGTATGTATTGGCGGGAGCAGATTTTTTGGCTATCACCCAAATACTGGTGTACGTTGGAGGTATCTTAGTCATTCTGATTTTTGGCGTAATGCTGACTAATCAGAAGGGGAATAAAGAGAACGTCAAAAACGATATTTTGAGTGGAAATGCCAACCGTTTTTTAGGTTTTGGGATTGCAATTGCTACCTTCACAGGGCTTTTTTACACCTTCGCCAGAGCCAATTTCACTAAAATCCAATCACAATTATTTGAACTCACTGAGCCATCTGCAACCACCAAAACCATCGGAATAAATTTAATGACCGATTTTGTGCTACCTTTTGAAGTTTCAGGCATTTTATTAATGGCAACCCTCATTGGGGCAGCTTATTTGAGTAGTAAAACCGTCCTCTCCGATTCGGACGAAATAGTTGAAAAAACCGAAGTTTCTCATTTCCCAACTACCACAACTCGCTGATAACGAGTTAATTGTGGCGTGCCATTATCTTTTACTTCTAAAATCAAATGGATATTTTCGCCTTTTTTAATATCGCTTGGCATTTTGAATGAGGCATTTTTACTATCTGCATTTTGGATAGAAACTTTACCACTGTATGTATCCACTTCGTCATATTGCCACCAATGATAATTCAATTTATTGCCATCTGGGTCGGTTGCGGTTCCACTTAATTTTACGGTACTATTCGGAGCAGCCGTCAATTTTGAAGCGGTGATTAGTTTTACTTTTGGTTCGTGATTGGCATTTTTATAATCTTTTACGCACCAATCCGCCCGAGCCGCAAAATCATTTTGCAAAGTTTCTAACCAACGAGTTTGAGCATACGCCAAATCCATTTTCTGAGCGAATGGATTAAAATCAGCTGCCGCCTCACCGTCTTCCCAACGATTTGGAGATGTTTTAGATTGAACCAAACGACCGCCCCAACCACCAATTTGTGGGTTTTCGAGGTTCCCTAAACCAACATCAACTAAATGTAAAAATGCAGGAGAATCGCCTTCTGAGATAAAATCATATTGACCGAAACTTCCCCATTGATTCTTTTTAGCTTTTTCGATACTACTATAAATATCGTCAATTTCGCCCGCCGCAGGGTTTCCGTCGCCATAACTATAATACATTTTTGTTAAAGCCCCGTGATTGTTGATAATTTTATCTCCCATGAATTTCCCTTCCAAAAACGGATGTAATTCCTTGGGAACAGCCGTTTTCCAGAAATAAGCCAAACACCAAAACTGTTTTGAATTGTAGTAAATTTTTAGGTCTTTCCAGTTTACCGAAATATACTTTTTGTACGTGGCATCTTGGTCGAGAATGGCATAAATAATAGCTTTTTTGCATACTTTTGCATAAATTTCTTGCCATTTAGGAGTGCTTTTATATTCATCTTCAATTGATTTTAAGGCTCTTGCAATGGTATTTGTACCACCCCAAACTTGTAAATAAAGCGGAGTCATGTCATTATCAAGCAATTTCTTTTTGATAAAATCAGAGCCATCTGTATTTTTTTTCATTTCGCCCTCAAAATCAATATTGCCAATATGAACAAGGCTTTTTAAATGTGCAGAAGTAGGATAACTATTTGAATGTTTTTTCAAATTTGGATACACTTTTCCATAAGCATCTATCAGGTTATAAATCCAATCCGTACCGGGCCAACGCAATTCTGTTCTTTCGCCGTACATTTTTTGGGTCATATCCATTTCAGAGGTAAATTTTGTGCCTTTCCCATCGCCTTTATAATGCCATTGCGAACTTGAAATCACTAATCCTTCAATCCTGAATTCGTTGGAATAAAGCAATAATCTGATGAATGAATCAACATCATCCAATTCTCCATCGGTTGTAACGATGGTACGGGTTTTTTCAATAGGCTGATTTATTTGAGCAACTATAAGGTTGGGGAATGTTAGAAAAATTACTGACAATAAGGCAATAAAGATTTGATTTTTTTTCATTTTGGCTAATTTTAGAGCGATTACTTTTCGTGATTTTTCTGGAATTTATTACTACTCGATTGGCTACGAATATTGGAAAATAGTGCCCAATTTAAGTAAATTTTTTGGGTTAATCTTAAAATAGCGAATAGTTGAAACAAAAAAGGTTTAGACAATCTGTCTAAACCCTTATAATCCTAACCACAAAAAAAATATTGTTATTACACCTGTGCTGCTACATTCAAATTGGCATCCATCAATTCAGATAATTGTCTGATTGTCTGAACTTTATCTATTTCGCTATCTGGTAAGGTGATGCCATACGTGTTTTCTAAATAAACGACCATCTCTAAAAACTCCAACGAGTTCATTCCTAAGTCCGCATAGAAGCGTTTTGTAGGGTTAATTAATCTCGGATTTATATAAAAATTCCGTGATAAAAACTGTGTTAGTGTACTGGTGCTAAATGTCATGATATTGAGAGTTTTAACTTGTTAGATGGTAATATTTCTTTTAAACGACAATAAAATAAAATTAGTGCCATCTATTTGGATATTTTATTCTTTGTACAAGTTTATTAATTAAGAATTGACTTTTTTTAAAAATATGATAAAACGAATAATGGTTAAATAGATATGAGTGACGAAATATGAGCTATTAAACATCAAACTTATCACTTATATGGTACCATTAATTTATCTAACTTCTAATGACTAATTTTCCAACCTCAAATTCTCTGTAACCAATCTCCAATTATCTAACTACAATTCTGGGTGGTAATAATTTGTACATTACGGGCGTAACCAAACGAGCAAGTAATGTTGAGCTGGTAATACCGCCAATCAATACGATGGCCAAGGGCGAATACAAATCTGAGTATTCAATAACCAAAGGAATCAATCCGCCAATTGCCGTAAATGATGTCAAAAGTATGGGTACGAAACGAATTTCTCCTGCTTGATGAATGGCTTGGTCGAGTTCCATGCCTTCTTCTCTTAGTTGATTGGTGAAGTCCACCAAGAGCAACGAGTTTTTGATTTCGATACCTATCAGGGCAATAAAACCAATAATGGAGGTAAATCCGAGGGTTTCCCCAGCAATCATCAAGCCTAAAATTGCTCCTACAATACCCAAAGGAATCACCGAAAGTACAATGAGCGTGGATTTAAAATCGCCAAATTCTAGAATTAAAATGGCAATCATTCCAAAGACAGTTATTAGGATAATTACCCCTATTCCACCAAATGATTTCTCAGCATTTTCTGCTTCACCTGCCACTTTGTACGAAAATCCATTTGGAAACTTAAATCCATCCAGTTTTTTGATGACTTCTTTATTTACTACCGCCGTATTGAATCCTGATTTCAAAAAAGAAGAAATCGTTACGAAGCGATCTTTATTGTAATGCCTGATTTGGGTTGGCGATGTTTCAAACTTAATTTCCACTAATTGTTTTAGTGGAATTGCCGTTCCTAAAACGTTATTGACGTACAAATTAGAAAATACACTTAAATCTTGTTTTATATTGCTTCGTGGGATAGAAATGTTAATGTTGTAGTCATCAGTCTGCCCTTCTTCTCTAAAAGTTCCGATGTTTAACCCCGCCACACCCATCCGCACGATACGGTCAATATCGGAAGTATTTACGCCCATAAGCCCCGCTTTTTCTTTGTTAATAACTACCCGAAAATCGGTTGGTTGTACTTTTAGAGGGTTTTCAGTATAAATTGTACCAGTTTGGTCAGCTAATATTTTTTCGATTTGGGCTGCCACTACTTTCAGACTATCCAAGTTATTTCCGAAAATTCGATACGCCAAGGGTGCTTCCAAGGGCGGACCTTGCTCAAAATCTTTTACTTCAATTTTAGCATTGGGAAAAGTCATAAATTTTGTACGGAGTTGGTCGATGATGGCTTTCTTTTCCTTAGTTTCCATATCTTCCAACAATACGAAAAGTTGCCCAAAATTTTCCGACTCTGGTCCACCAATAATATTATAATAAATCCTCGGATTAGCCCTCCCAATGTTGGCAGCAATATTTTTTATCTCTGGTACTTTTTTTAATTCTTGTTCCACAAAAGCCACTACTTTATCGGTTGTTTGCAGATTTGTACCCACGGGCGTACTCACGTTCACAAGAAACATGGGTTTTTCGGAAGTAGGGAAAAGTGAGAAGCCTAAAAAAAGTTTTGCCATAAACATTACGCCAAAAAATACGCCCAAGGCTGCCGTTAAAGTTATTTTTGGATGCTGTAAGCACCAATCCATCAATCGCCCGTAAGTGGCAGAAATGATTTTTTTCATGCCTCGAAGTAAGAAATTTCCTTCTGGATTTTCGTGATTTTTTAAAAGTACACTTGACAAAAACGGAACAATAGTAAGGGCAACAAACATCGAAGCAAGCACTGTTACGCTCACTGCCATAGGCAAACTGCGGATGAATTTTCCAGCGGCTTCGGGCAAATTGGCAACGGGTAAAAAAGCAAAAATCAAGAGAACTGTACAACCCACAACCGCCAAACTAATTTGCTTGGTGGCATCAATGGCTGCTTGCTTTTTGGGATAACCCATGCGAATAAATCGCTCAATATTTTCAACAACTACGATTGAATCATCCACCAAAATTCCAAGAGCTACTATCATTCCAACAATAGAAAGCTGGTTTATACTAAAACCTAAGGCGTATAACAAAGCAAGCCCAATAGCAAGCGAAAGGGGAATAGAAATCATCACAACCAAGCTTGCCCGTGAACCCAAGGGTAGTAAAGTGATGAGAACCAGCAAGATAGCAATGCCAAAATCTTTGGCAAAACGAGCCAAACGCTTTTGAACGGATTCGGCTTGGTCAAAAACTTTGATTAAATCTACTGAAGGAGGGAGCGTTTTTTTGAATTGCTCAACAATGGGTTCTGTCTGTGATTTTACTTTGATGATGTTTTGCCCAAATTTCTGACAAGCCGTAACAAATACGCTTCGATGTCCGTTCAAGCGGGTTTTATGGGTTTCGTCTTCGTAGGCGTATTTTACCTCGGCAATGTCTTTGAGGAAAACGATTTTTGTGCCATTAGTAAAAACGATGGTATTTTTTATTTCATCTAAATCTTTATAATTGCCCGATGTTTTAACATTAAATTTTTTGGTAGTAAGATTAATTGACCCACCTGGAATATTGACGTTTTCGGACTGGATAGCTCCCAACACTCGATTGAGCGGGATTCTGTCTTGAGCTAATTTATCAAGATTCAATTCTACCGAAATTTTTCTTTTCGGAAAACCCCATGATTTGATATTTTTAAGAGCCTTTACTTTTTCTAAACGATTCTCTAAATCATCGGCATATTTTTCTAATTTGGAATAAGGTAAATTCTCTGAAACTAAGGCATATTGGTATATATTTACGCCATCGGGTTGATAGCGTTCAATCCGAATGTCGAGAATATCGGCGGGTAAATCTTTGCGGATTGCGTTCATCTCACGCACTACTTCCTGATATTTTTCTTCGGGGTCGGTATTGAAATCATACTCAATTTGGAAGATAGCCGCCCCATCAAAAATACTGGTTCTGACACGGTCTATGTCGTTGAGGTCATTGACCCTTTTCTCGACCACATCCGCAACGAGTTCCTCCATATCTTTGGGCGAAGCCCCTGGATAAATGACCGTTACGCCAAACTGGGGCGAAGAAAACTCAGGATCTTCGCCACGAGGCATGGTGAAAAGTGAGAAAATACCGATAGACAGTATTCCCAAAAACACGACCAGCGTGAATTGATAATTTTTTACGGAGAATTCTGAAATTTTCATAGTGATTTTATTTTACAACCTTAACCCGACTACCATCCACCAAATAAGCCGAGCCATCCGTTATCACTTGCGAAACCCCCGCCAAACCACTGCCAATGAACGCTCTACTATTATCAATTCCTACAATTTTTACTGGCATTTTGCGTGCTTTTCCGTCTGCTACTGCATACACGAAAGCATCTTCACCATTTCCTTCTATTACGGCATCAATGGGGATAGAAGTGTGTTTTTGGACGATAGAGGGCATTATTTGAGCTTTTCCGAATAAACCCGTTGCCATCTTTTTACCCTGCGTATTCAATTTTAGTTCTGCTTGATACAGCCCCGAACTTACATCTGCCCCCTGCGAAAGGGTTGATACGGTTGCGGAGAATTTGATTTCTGGGAAAGCATCCAATTGAAGCATTGCACGGTCTCCGATGTGGAGACGAGTCCAGTCTTTATCGGCAATTCCTGCTTTCAAAACCCAGTCATTTGCCCCAGATGCGTTCATGAAAAATACGGGTGTACCTGGTCCAGCGAGTTCGCCTTCGTTCATTAATTTCTTGACGATTACGCCGTTTGCCGAAGCATAGATTTTGGAATATCCTTGGTTATAAGTAGCAATTTCCAAAGACTGTTTTACCACGCTGAGAGCAGTTGTGAGGTTCTGGACTTGTTCCAACGTAGCCACTGAATCACGGTAAAGATTGGTTATACGTTTCAAATCTCGTTCAGATTTATTGACGCTTTCCGTAGCTTGCTGCACTTGGGCATTGATTTCTGTAAGATTTAAAGTAGCTAATAATTGCCCTTTACGAACATTCTGACCTTCTTTTACATAGATTTTTTCAATAATCCCACCCGTCTTGAACGACAAACGGGCTTCCTGTAATGACGTTACCAAGCCCGAAGCATTGATGGCTTCCGTAGAATTAGCTTGCGACACGTCGGCGAGTTTTACCACTACGATATCGTCCTCAATCAAGGCTTTCTTGGGTTCTTTCTTTTTGCCACAACTCATTAATAATGAGATGGTTAATAACGGCAGGATAAATATTTTTTTCATGTTTAAAGTATTTTATGATTGACAAATATTGATACATCTTTGCAAATTTATCTGAATTTGGATTCGTCAGATTAAAGGATTTTTAGGGTTAAAATTCGATGTATAATCCAAAAAATCCATGAATCAGATAAATCCAAATTCAGACAGAATATTACATTTACTTTAACTCAAAACTCGCCTTTGCTCTCTCCAATTCCACCCATTTTGTCCAAACATCATACAGTGAAATAGACTGCTGTAATTGTGCCGTAGTTATCTGAGTCTGAGCATCCAGCAACTCAATAAAGTTCAAATTTCCTTCCTTATATCTCCGCATCATATCTCGGTAATATCGTTCAGCCGTAGAAACTTGCGAAGCCTTGGATTCATAAATTTCACGAGAAGCATTTAGCGAATTTTTAGCAATTTCTGCCTGTAAATCTAATTGGTTTTTTACCTGTTGCATCTGAGCATCCAGCGAAGATATTTCTAACTCTGATTGTTTGATTTTCAGTTGATTACGTCCAAAAGAATAAACTGGTAAGTCGAACGAAACGCCCAAAATCACAAAGGCGTTTGGAGCAAAAAAGTTCTTATCTGCACTGGCTATTTGGGCAAATCTCCCCTGCGAACCTAAGTCCAACGAAGCCCCAATTTTGACCTTTTTATAGGATTGATTCAAACCCAGAATTTGGTGATTGATGTCGATACCTTTCTGGATTTTATCTAATTCTTCACGGTGTCCATCGGTAAGATTTATATTAAAACTTGTTCGCCCCAAAGTGTCAATTTCTATTTTTTCGGAAAAATCTTTATTGAGTAAAAAATTAAAATACGCCGCTGCATTTTTTTGCGTGCCACGGGCTGCCTCAAACTCACCATAAATCTTAGCAATTTCGTTGCGAGTACGCACCAAAACTGTTGGATTTGCCGAACCATTTTTGATGAGACTCTCATTCACCCGCTCGGCTTCACGAAGAAGTTTAATCGTATTTTCATAAATTTTGATCGCTTCCGATGCTTTCAGATAATTGATATAAGCCGATTTTATATCCTTCACTAATTCACGCTTATAGACCTGAATTTCAGACTGTTGTAGTGAAATCTGTTCTTGTTTTATTGCCTGATTATATTTCAATTCGGCATTAATCAAAGGCATTGTCGTCTTGATTCTGACATCATAAAAATCTTTGGGAACTAACTGTTCAGAAGAGTTTTGGATTTGGGGAAAGGAATTGGTTTGAGTCAATTTATTCAAAGTGGTATAAACTGGATTGACCAAATCACCAATCGGAATTTCAATTTTTCGTCCACCCTGAGCGGTCGAAAGCGTGGTATTGAAATTGACGTTGGGCTTAAAAAGTGTTTTTGCCTCAGCAAGAGCAACCACGGCTTTTTGCAACTGAAAAGTTTGTTGCTTCAAGGTCTGACTATTTTTCAAACCTTCCTGCACGTAGCTATTCAAAATTTCGGACTGTGCCGAAATCTCCAAAATGCTAATAAAGAAGAATAAATTAAGTATAAAGAGTTTCATTACATTACGTTTATGATTAACGATTATAAATTACTGAACAGTGTTTAGTGAAAATTCAAAATAAAAAGCATTTACCCCAATTTATTGAAAATCAATGCTTTGAATTAATTAAACCTTAACAATATTTTGCCCCGTGGTTGGTGTCCCACCAAACACATTTGCGTAAGCATAC
>JANPGQ010000173.1:0-2198 GCA_031423975.1 Cytophagales bacterium
ACTCTTTTACCCTCAATCATATACTTTCTGGGAAGAATTGCTTTGGGACGAACTGTGGCTTCATCTCGGTTATTGGTTAAAATAAAACCTTGATTATCAGTAGGTATGTAAGTAAGGACGCACATTTTACGGTACAGGGTGAACGATGAACGGTAAACGGTATTGCCGAATAGAGTAAACGCTCCACAAGATTAATTATAATGATAATAATGAATATTTCGATTGAAAATCTCCCTCAAATCTAAGCAGTTCTGAACTTTATGGTCGAGTGTGCCACTCCAAAATTTTTCGGAATTTCTATTTCGGGATAAACTTCGTTTAATCCAATTTTAATAATGGCTAAATGATGAATGGTATGTTCAATTAAATAGGTTAATTCACGGAAAAAACTGGTCGGAATTTCTATTGCTTCATCACCGCCAAAACTGCTTTTTAGAATCAGTGATTTGTCAGATTTTAATTTTATTAAATCTTGGATTACGTTTTCCAAAGTTTCAATGGTAAAGTCTTTATTTATCTCAATCATAAGATTCCTTTCACGAGCATCATAATCAACCACGCCCGTTTTATGACCTTTCAAAAGACATAAATAAAACTCTGTAATGTGTCTAACGTGTTGCCCAGTGGTACTATAATGCAAAGGACGAAGGGCATCTCTATAAACTGACGGCTCTATAATATTCAGTAAATCAGTCAGTTGGGTTATAATTTGTATGTTTATTTCTTGAAGCATTTGTTTTTCGATGTTTGATGTTCTATGCTTGATGTTCGGTTTTTAAATCCGAACATCGAAAATCGAGTATCGTTAAATAGAAACGGCATTGACTAAAATTGTAAAAGTAACATTATCACTCATGCCCCAAGTACCTCCACCCACTGACCAATCTCGGCGATTGATGACGGCTGACCCTTGAAAGGTAGCGTTATTTCCCTCTTGTTTGAAGGTGAAAGGGATTTTTACAGACTTGGTAGTTTCCTTTATCGTGAGGTCAAAATATCCCACAAAGTTATTACCATCTTTTTCAATTTTGGTAGTCTTCATTTTCAAAAGGGGGTATTTCGCTACGTTGAAAAAATCTTCCTTTTCCTTTAAATGCTTGTTTCTGAGGTTATTATCAGTATCAATCGTGGTAGCATCTACGCTGGCAATCAGACTTGAAGTCGCTAAATTATTAGCGTCAAATTTCAATGTTCCAGTAAACCCTTTGAATTTTCCCTCTACAGTTGCTCCCAACATTTTGAGTTTGAAAGATACATTTGCCGTGGTGGGCTTCCAATTTTGGGCAAAGGTTGTGATGGACAAACTTACGAATAAAAGGAAAAGTAGGACTTTGTTCATGGTTGTTGAGTATTAAAATCTATATGAAATTGCAATCATGGGAGTTAGTGATTTGTATCTCCAACGATTGTTTTGTCCATCGGGTAAAGTTACTTTTTTATCACTGGTATATTCCGTAAATAAAAAACTGAATCCTGCCCGAATTCCTATTTTTTCAGTTGCCCAATAACGAGCGTAAACCTCTGAATTTAAGCTCCCTATGTCTGAATCACTCACCAACAAAAGGTTAAAACCGGCAGGGCTTGCCGAGGAGCTTGTGGAGCCATCAGCAAATTTTCGTTTATTTTTTTTTGAAATTAATTCTCCCGTTTGGTCTGCCCCAAACGAATATCCAGTGGCATCAATATTAAAGCCTACTTCTAATTTTTTAGATAGAGCATACTGCAAATTTATCGACACATTCAAGGAATTTACTTGGGCTTTTGGCAAATAAAGCGTATCAATATTGGAGACAATATCGTCGGCAAATAATGCCCCAAAACTGGCAGTTCCAGAGGTGAATTTTGCGGGAGCGGTTCGGGCTTCTAAATTATGTTTAAAAAACGAAGTCAGCCTAATGCCATAACCAATTTTGAATCGTTTTGCTTTGCCAATGCCATACATTTGAGTAAATGAAAAAGCAGGGGCAACAACACTACTATTTCCTGTTAGAGCAAGGTCAAAAGTTTTGTAAGAATTTTTCAACTCTTGGGCTGAAATTTGAAAAGTAATAATAGTGAAAAAGAATAAAACAATGAGGTTTTTCATGATAAATTTAAAAAAATGTTAGTAAAATATAATTGAAATAAATGGTTAATGGATTGACTTTTAGATTTTTACTCCAATTTAGCACTGCCAAAGTGTACAGAAAACTGTTTAC
>JANPGQ010000174.1:0-7738 GCA_031423975.1 Cytophagales bacterium
AAACAATATCCATTGGCGGTTAAAGAACATTCGGGAAGTGAGATATTGTTTCGGGCTACATTACCCCTTCATCAACCTCACCAATAAAATTTCAATCGCCAAAAATACCAAGGCAGCAATAATGAAATACTTCCAAAGGGCAACGCCGAAGTTTTGGTCTTTGAAGGTTTTTACAAAATCGGCATCGTCTATTTTGTCTAAAACTTGTACGTTTTTCTTACCGCCGAAAATACTTTTTAATTCATCAGGGCTATAAAAATCCATCATTGATTCTTTATTATCGTGGTTGAAAGCTACTAATCTTTCTACTTTTCCATTCAAAAATAATTCATAATACCCCGATTCAATTGTTTGATTATCAGCTAATTGATTAGCTTTTGGCAACTCAATGGTCAATTGTTTTCCATTGAGATTTTGAACTGGAATTAATTCCAATTTCCCTTTTCTTAATTTGAAGGAAGCATTTTTTGGCACATCATCCACCTCTACTGTAAACGTATTCTGCTCAAACGAATACGCCGTTGGTTCTTGACGCACACTCAACGCCGCTACCTTGTACATGATGGGAACAAATAAGGCATTGCGGGCGAAATCGCCAAAATCAGCATCCAAAGGCGAAGCCAATAAATAAACTTTACCAACCCCTACATTTGAAACAGTTAGAAAAGGTTGATTATTTCTAAAATTCAAGAGTTTATCGCCCATCGCTTGCCAAGTCAAAACACTGCCTTGATTAGGCATCTGAATTAACTCCTTTTGAGTAGAATTATCGAAAATATCAATGAAAAATGGTGACGTTTTCACGGGTTCAGCCAAAGGCGTAAAATCTGCCTGTGTAGTAGTTTTAGCTTGGATACTACGAATATTAAAACCACTCAAAAAACCATTATAACTCTGTAAATCAGGGGATTGTGCAGGAATGACAAATACACTTCCACCCGCTCGAACAAAAGCTTGCAAGGCTGATTTTATAGTTCCGTCAATATTTTGAACACCTTCTAAAACTACCAAATTAGTCGTTTTAAATTGTCCAATATCCATATTAGAAGCCGAGAAACTTTTGAAGGCAAAAACGCTATCATTCGCAAAAACTGTTGGCACGTATCGCCCCACCGAAGCCTGTCCAAAAAGATGCAAGACCTTGATAGTTGGTGCGGCATTTAGCACAAAATAATAGTCATTGTCAAACGTAATGGGCGTATCATCAAATGAAATCCTTGCCTTTTTGAAGCCCTTATTTTTAACATTAAAAGTAAAAGTAGCAATTGCCGAAGACTTCGCATTTACGCTGGTGATGGTGGATGAAACCTGAGTTTCGTCAATAAACAGTTTCACTTGCAGGTTTTCCACGGAACGTTCTCCCGTATTAAACAATCTGACAGTCAATTGATTAGATGCCAATTCACGTACAAAAGGCGTATTTAACCAAACCGAATCTACAAAGACATTTTGAAGTGCTTTTGCCTGCACGGGTATCACAAAAAGGCGTGAAGTAGAATCCATTTTCAACTTAGACAAATCGCCCGAAGTAGATTTCTGAAAATCTGAAAACCACAGATATTGATTGCCCCCTTGTGAATTATGTTTGGAAGCCAAATTTGCCTGACGTTTTATCACATTATCAAAACTGCGTGGTGTGTGCGTAAACTTGATACTCGTGGTGCGGTCTTTGATTTGCTGGGCATTGCCAACGCTGTGTTCATCCGAAGAAAAATCGTTGGTAACCAATTGTAATTGAGAGCCTTGTGGAAATGCCGTCAGTAATTCTTCGACCTTTCCAATGGCTTTGTCGAGATAAGATTTCTTGTCCAATTCGTTTTGCATCGACAGCGAATTATCAATGTAAATACTTGCCACACCGCCCGTTTTTACGCCTTTGCCAGCTTTGGAAGGCAAAAAAGGTTGAGCAAAAGCCAACACCATACAAGCAATAAACGCCATCCGTGCCGCCATAATGAGCAAATGTTTGAGTCGGCGGAAAGAGGACGTAGTGGTATTGACCGCCCGCAGAAATGCCACATTCGTAAACAAGATTTTCTTGGTTCTACGGAAGTTGAACAGGTGAATAATTACGGGAATGGCTGCTGCCAAAAGTCCCCAAAGGAAGGTTGGAAATAGAAATTGCATATATTTTTAGCAAAGATTTTAGACTACTTTAATTCGTAAGGATTGATACAAGTCAGTCCAGAAATATCCTCAAAATCTTTGGTATTACGACTAATCAAAATTAAATTATTTGCCAAAGCCGTAGCGGCAATGATGGCATCTCCAAGTTTTAGTTTACGGTAATTTTTACGCAAATCAATAGTTTTATCAGCGATTAAGTCATCAACATAATAGATTTTTGCAAGGCTCAAGAAATCTTTCAATTTTTGCATTTCAGATTCTTCACCATTGAATCCCAATGTTTCAATTCTGACAATAATAGAAATATTAAGTTCATTATTTACCAGATTATCCATTACTATAGCTGAATCTTGCGGGAGTTTATCTCCGATATAATCAATAACTGTATTCGTATCTAAGATATATCTCTGTCCCATTCTGTTCTGGCTTGTGTGGCGTATTGCAATAATTGTTCTGCTGTATTTTTAGAAATTGCTCCACGAAAATCTGAAGGTTTCTTTTGAAGAGATTTTTTTTTCTCAAAATTTCTGAAAACCTCATTTTCTTCTGTAAGTTTATTCCACTCATCAATGGGAATCTGAACGGCTGTGTGTCGTCCTTGTTCATCAGAAAGATATTGTATGTCCATGATTTTAATATTTTGAATATTTAGTAAAAATAGTCATTCCGCTATAAGAAGACAAACTATAGCATTATTCATTCTAAAATATAAAACTACAAAAAAGCCTTGATTGATTCTTTGTTTATGAGTGATATTCAAAATTTGTTCCAGTTTATGGATTATTTTGTTTATTGCAGAATAATTTAAACCCCAACTATTATGAAACAAAAATTACTTCTTCTCTTTATTGCTTCGGTTGTTTTTGCTTGCAGCCCCAAAGGCATTCCTAACAACACAAGCGTTGGCAAAAATTCAAGTGTTAGTAGCAAAAATCCGTATAGTTTATTGCCAGAATTTAGAAACGTTTCGGGCATACAGGCTATTGAAGCGGTTGATGATTCTTTATTGATAAAAGCCAAACGTTGGCAGGGTTCTGGAAATTATCCAGGAGTTGACAATTGGCAGGTTTTTGAGATTCCAACCAATACAAGACTATACGGTGGATTGCCAGGTCAATCGGAATTTTATAGTATTGAGCAGTCTTTAACAGCCGTTAACAAGAACAAAGTTAAATACTGGGAAAGTCTTCAAGTAGCACCTAATCCTACGATGGGATTTCGTCCAAAAGTGGGGGAATTTTTATTAAATTCGCCTACGAAAGTGGCGGTATCAATCACATTGGCAAATCCTCAATTTGGAAAAGGAGGAGCATGGCAAGTATTTGTGTTAGACTTTAAAAGTAAACTTACCAAAATTAAAGAGATAAATTTAGAATAAATGAAACAACTATTTGTGGACGATTGCCCCGCTTGCGAACCTGTAAATCGGTTAATTCATGATTTGAAAAAGCATAAGTTTAAATTGATTGAGCAACGTTTGGAAGACTATCATTTTCATCAATTATATTTCAAATTAAAAGGAAATATTAGCTCGATAGAAAAAATTTCACTGGAAGGTTTTTCAAAAAAAGATCACAAATTTATCTGTGATTGTCATTGGTCAATAGTGGAAGTTATTGAAAATAATGAATAAATTCAGAAAGCAGTTGAATGTGATATAGATTCTTATTTTTACTCCTATATCACATTTCATGGCTTCATAAAGAATTCATTGATAATGATTGCTTTTGATGGTATTTTTGTTGCATCAATTATCCCACTAAAAATCAAAACATACCAATGAGAAAATCATTTTTACTTGGCTGCTTGATGACAGCCCTTTTTTTTTCGTGTAAAACAACACAAAATACTGCTCATAAACTCTCCTCAAACGAAGTTCAAATTTCTATCTTGCACGTAAATGATGTCTATGAAATCTCGCCTTTGGAGGGTGGGAAAGTGGGCGGAATGGCTCGTTTGGCTACTTTAAAAAAGGAAATAACTCGTAGCAACTCCAACACGATAACTATTTTGGCGGGCGATTTTCTGAACCCTGCCCTTATTAGTACCTTCAAGTACGAAGGCAAAAGCATCAAAGGAAAACAGATGGTTGAAGTAATGAATGCTGTTGGTTTTGACTGGGTGGGTTTGGGCAATCACGAGTTTGATTTGGATGAAGATGATTTACAAAAACGCATCAACGAATCTAATTTTAACTGGTTGGCTTCCAATGTTTTGCAGAACAAAAAAGGAAATCTTGAACCCTTCGGAAAAATGCTTTCTGGTGTAAAAATTCCTTTTCAAAAAACTACTATTTTGACTTTCAGAAATCCATCTGGAAAGTTGGTGAAGATGGGAATATTTTCGGTAGTTTTGCCCTCAAACAAAAAGGATTACGTTTGGTATAGCGATTTTTTTGAATCCGCCCAAAAAACTTACGAAATACTAAAACCACAATGTGATTTTGTGGTGGCCATTACGCATTTGAACAAAGCAGACGATGCAAAACTGGCAGAAATGTTGCCTGAATTAAAACTTCTTATGGGTGGACACGACCATGATAACATGATTCAGAAAGTTGGCGAGGTAGTAATTGCCAAAGCCGATGCCAATGCCAAAACAGCTTATGTTCATAATATCATATTTAATACTGAGACAAAAAATCTATTGATTAACAGCGATTTACGCAAAATAGATGAGTCCATTCCACAAGATTCGGCGGTTGCTGTTGTAGTAAAAAAATGGGATAATATTATGGATGTTGCTCTTCAAAAATTGGGTATGGACAGAAATGATGTCGTGGCTCAACTCAGCGAAAAATTAGATGGCCGAGAAACTTCAATGAGAAATTCTCATACCAATTTAGGAGATTTGATTGCCAAATCTATGACTGCATCAGCCTCAAAACCAGTTGATTGTACGGTTTTCAACAGTGGTTCAGTCAGAATAGACGACCAACTTTCAGGGCAAATTACTCAGTTAGATATTATGCGAGTTTTACCTTTTGGGGGAAAGATTGTGGAGGTTTCGTTGAAAGGAAGATTGTTAGAAAGAATTTTGGAAACGGGACTAAAAAACAAAGGAAATGGCGGTTTTTTGCAATGGGATAAAATTACGCATGACGAAGCAAAAAATGAATGGTTTGTAAATGGCAAGTTATTAGACGTAAACCAAGATTATTATATCTCAATCCCGAAATTTATGATGGAGGGCAAAGAAACAAATTTTGGATTTCTGACATCACAAAATCCAGATGTTTTGAAAATTAATGAATCAGACGAAAAAGATGTAAGCGATATTAGAAATGATGTGAGAAAGGTTTTGATTGCGTATTTGAAGCAGAAATAAATTGAAGAAAAATACAAATCCCTCACTTAAAAATTTATTAGGTGAGGGATTTTTTTTAGCCAAAAGCTTAACTCTAAATTTCAAAAATTTTACTTCTTCTTCTTTACAGTTGGTGCAACCACCGCTGGGATTTTAGCAGTATAATCTGCAATTCCTTTTTCAACAGCAGATTTCATTCCTGCAAATCCTGGGTCTGAACCACCTAATGCAAGAGATTTTTCAGCCAATTGCAAGGCTTCCATATAATTACCTAATTTGCTTACAATCTGAGCCTTAGACCATAAATTGCGAAAATTTTCAGCCCCCGCAATTGAGGTATTTACTAATTTTAAAGCTTGGTCTAATTTACCTTTTCCTGCTAAAAAATCTGCAGCAGTACGCATGGTTCCTGAATTATCGTTTGAGGCTTTTGTAATAGCTACCTCAATCATTTTAGTAGTTTCAATCATGATTGGAGCTACAATTTTCTTATTCGACCAATAGATATTCATATTAGCTGTGCTATCCGACAAATCCGTAAAATCAATCGTAAATGCTTCTGTTTTTGCAATAGATACTGGCTTAACGGTGATACGCAAAGCATCTTTTTCTTGTGAATAATTTGCTTCCTGAGCAGTCAAATCTTTGTTGAAAATCAACGTCCAATCTCCCGCCGTTGGGATTGAGAAAATAGAATAACTACCAGCCGCCAATTTCTGACCGCCCACCATAATATCGTTCGAAACGGTGAATTGATTGGTAGCATTTGCACCCGTTCTCCAAACTTTATCATACGCCACAACGCCACCAAATACATCACGTCCACGAAGTAATGGGCGAGAATACTTTACTGAAACATCAGTTGTACCAATCACCTGCGAAACCGATGCCCCTGGGCTTGGCTGTGGTAAGCGAATTTGGGCAGTAGCCGAAAGAGAAAGACCTGTAAAAAGGGCAAGGAATAATTTTTTCATTGTTTTTTTGTTTGTTAGATTGTGAATATTATGAAATATGCTTTAGGGAATAAGTTTCAGTCTGACCCAAAACCTATTCTCTACTTCCTCAATTCAACAAATTTAACAGTATATCTTCAATTTGTAATAAATGACAGATTATTCGAGACAAATTTGTATTTTTGTTTTAGCAATACAATGACAAAATCATGCAAAAACCCGATTATATTATCGAATTTTCACCCTCATTAATCTAAATTATGTACAGAAATACTTTACTAAATCTCTTAGAAAATCACCATCCTACCGACCCACAAGAAATTCAATTTACCGAACAAATTACTGATTTCGTAAAAGAAAATCCAGAATGTTTTGAGCGTACTCTCTTGATTGGACACGTTACGGGTTCGGCTTGGATAGTGGACAAATCTCGAAAATTTACACTCTTGACACATCATCGAAAATTGGATAAATGGTTTCAAACTGGCGGGCATTGCGATGGTGATTCAGATGTACTGAACGTTGCCTTAAAAGAAGCCAAAGAAGAGACTGGACTGTCTGACATTCAGATAATTAACCCAAATATTTTTGATATTGACATTCATGAAATACCCGAGCGAAAAGGCATACCGGCACACCTACATTATGACGTAAGATTTCTGTTTGAAGCCGATATCAATGAGCCATTCACCGTTTCTTCAGAATCCACAGATTTGGCTTGGGCAGCACTCTCGGAAGTATCAAAACTGAATGATAGTGAGTCTATTATGAGAATGGCTCGCAAGGTAATAAGGTGATGAAGGGCAAATCAAAATAATTTTCTCATAAAATTCTCCAATCCAACATGAACAAATATATTCTTTCCTTATTTTTTGTATCATTCCTTAACCTTGCAATAGGACAGGCAAAAAAGATTAAAGTATTGTATGAAACAGAGGCAATGTGCGACCAAACTACTGATGTTGACAGAGTTCAAAATCGCATTGTTTTTCAATCTTATAAGAAAGATACTTTTGAAGTTAATATTGGAATGGCTGTAAGTTGTTCAGGTATATCAAATATTAGAGCTGATTTTAATAAAGATACAATCAATTTTTATTTTGATGAAGGACAATTAGAATATAGGACAATTATCAAAAAAGGTAAAAAGATAGTAGAAAGTTTTATAAGTAAGGCAAATTGTGATTGTTGCTTCGAATTTAATCTCAAAGCACTCAGTGTTCCACAAAATCCAAAATTTATTACGGTAAATAAAGAGCTATTAATTCATTTTTCTGATAAATATAAAACTTATCCAATTAAGTATGATATTATTGGTACTGATACTTGAACTTTATAGATTCTTATGGTTT
>JANPGQ010000175.1:0-11707 GCA_031423975.1 Cytophagales bacterium
AAAAAGAATAAAACAATGAGGTTTTTCATGATAAATTTAAAAAAATGTTAGTAAAATATAATTGAAATAAATGGTTAATGGATTGACTTTTAGATTTTTACTCCAATTTAGCACTGCCAAAGTGTACAGAAAACTGTTTACACCAAACCAATACATATTTCTGTTTTATGAGGTTGGCATTAACAGGAATATCTAAGGTGAAATTACCCGTTTTATCCAATTTTGTTACCGTCAATGCACCAGTTGCATTCCTATCTTCGGCTAAATAAATATACAAATCTGGGCCCGCATCGGTTTTGAAATTTTCAAAAGAAAGATATTTTTTGGTAGCATCAGTTTTATCCACTACAACTTTCACCGTTCCCGAAACATAGTGAACACCATTAGAAAACATACCCGTTGATTCTGCGGGTTTGGTAGTATCAATATTTATGGGAGTTGCTTGAGTTACGGGGGTTAATATTTCGTTCTTTACACAGGCATTCAACACAAACAGTAACGTTGAGAGAATTATTATCTTTTTCATGTTTTTAATTATTTGAAATTCTTGAGCAATGGGTTCTGAATATGTATTTAACAAGTTATTCTCTTTAAATTTAAAGGAAAAATATTAAATCAAAATGAAGGCGTGAATTTGATACTAAATACCCTTACAACGATGCAAAGTTGATAAAAAGTACGATAAACTCTTGTCGGCTTACTGACATTCTCCAAGAATAATCAATAATCTCTTTTATTCTTAGAATAAAATTTTTAAAAAGCGGAAAATGACGTATTTTTGATGATTAATCATTATTATGCTATTTATCAAACATTATCTGTATTTAACCGCCCTAATTTGTAACCCTTCCCTATGGCAAAATTATTAATTATTGACGATGAAAAAGCAATCCGTGGAGCGTTGAGAGACATTCTTGAATACGAAGGCTACTCTATCGAAGAAGCCAGCGATGGCGAACAAGGACTTGAATTGGTAACCAACAATGACTATGATGTAGTGCTTTGCGACATCCGAATGCCAAAAATTGAAGGATTGGATTTGTTGCAACGTGCCACAGAAATGGGCAAAGGAGCTCAATTCATTATGATTTCTGCCTTTGGAAATGTGGAAACCGCCGTTGAAGCAACCAAACGTGGAGCATTCGATTTTATCTCGAAACCACCCGATTTAAACCGCCTTTTGGTAACAGTCCGTAATGCTATTGAACGTGGCAAGATGATTGTTGAGACAAAAGTATTGAAAAAAAGAGTCTATAAACTCAATGAAATAGTTGGAGAATCCTCTGGTATTCAACGAGTTAAAGATACCTGCGACCGTGTTGGACCCACCGAAGCCCGTGTACTTATCACTGGACCCAACGGTTCGGGTAAAGAGATGGTTGCCAAACGTTTGCATGAAAGAAGTGGACGTTCGCACATGCCTTTGATTGAGGTAAACTGTGCCGCTATTCCTTCGGAACTGATTGAATCTGAATTGTTTGGACACGAAAAAGGAGCATTTACCTCTGCCATCAAACAAAGAATTGGAAAGTTTGAACAAGCCGATGGTGGAACGCTTTTCTTGGACGAAATTGGTGATATGGCTCTTTCAGCTCAAGCAAAGGTTTTACGTGCTTTGCAGGAAGGAAAAATCACGAGAGTTGGTGGTGATAAAGAAATAAAAATCAATGTGCGGGTTTTTGCGGCAACGAATAAAATTTTGCCTACTGAAATTACCGAAGGGCGTTTTAGAGAAGATTTATTTCACCGATTGAACGTAATTCCGATTCACGTTCCAGCCCTCAATCAACGCCCAGATGATATACCTTTATTGGTTGAAAAATTCTTGAATGATGTGGCAGATGAATACGGACAATCCGCAAAAATAGTAGAAGCCGATGCCATGAAATACCTGCAAAGCCTTGCTTGGACGGGTAATGTCCGTGAGTTACGCAACGTAGTAGAACGCCTCGTGATTATGTGTAATGACGTAATTACGCTTGAGGATGTAAAGTTGTTTGCGATGCCGATGATATGATTTTTTTGAGTGATAAGTCATAAAAAAATTAGCACAAAAAGGCTTCCTGAATCATCAGGAAGCCTTTTTGCTTATCGTTCCTCTTTTTTGCGAGGTTTACTTTTTGGTTCTTTTTCCGAAGATTCATTCTTTGCTTTTTCAGAAATAACCTTCTTATCTTTTTCAGAAATTGCCTTCTTATCCTTTCCCAGAATCTCCTTATTGTCTTTTTCTTTTCCTACTAATATTGGCTCTTCTTTCGTAGTTTTTTCAGTAGGCATATAAAAACCTGTTCTGTTCACAATTTTCCATTCACTTTTTATTAACTCCAAAATACGGGTTTCTTTAGATAAATCCTTTTTGCCTGCCAATGTTTTTGTCTGGTCGAAAGTTACCCAAATATAGGTGGGATTCACTTTTCTGAAATTGTAATTTTCTCGTTTGAAAGTACATTTTACCGCCTTCGGGTTTTCCTTTAAATACCCAGAAACGTAGGCATTGATATTGTCCCATCCTTCCTTTTGGGTAGTGCCGCCTTCACGGTCAATCATTGCCCAATATGTTTGGGATGTTTGGCGGTAACAATTTGCCCATTTTTCAATGTTACGAGCGTAATAAAACTTGGCTTCGTCAGTAATGACTTGCTTTATTTCTTCTTGTTCTTCGGGCGAAGTTACGTTTTGGGCGAAAGATTTTGTAAATAGTAAACCAAAAAATATTAGCAAGTACAATTTCATATTGAGCGGGGATTTGTAAGGTTATTTTACAAAATTGAGGATTTTTTATTTAAAATAAAAGACCATCATAATTAAGGTTATTTCTTTTTTAGGGAAACGTAAACTTACTTATTCAAATAATCAATTTTAGATGCCCACGTCAAGGCAATACTTTTGGCTCTTGACTTTACCTCGGTAGCTTTATCTCCTTCAAAATACTCATTTACTGTACCTTCAAAGAGTTGAAACCATAAGCCAAAATGTTCGGGCGTGAGCGGATGTTGTTGATTTATTGCTAAATGTGGACGTAAAGGTTGTCCTTGATAATCCGTCTTTTCAAACAAAATCATTTCCCAAAAACTATACTTTTTGGGGAGGTGCTTTTGCCAATCTACTTGAGCAATATCATTAAAAATATGCCCTAAAGCCTCATTTTGACGTATTTTATCGTAAAAACTATTTACCAAAACTTCAATATCTTCTTTATTTTCTAAATCTTTTTTCATTATTTTCATTAAACATTTACCAAATTCAGAACCTCACTTGTGCGTTTTCTTACTTGATTACATAGCTCAGGATTATCAACCAAAGGTTGCCCATAAGATGGAATCATCGTCTTTACTTTGGCTTGCCAATCTGCTGATTTCATCTGTTCGGGAAAGCATTTTTTGATTACATTCAGCATTGCCATTACCGAAATGGATGCCCCTGGCGAAGCCCCCAATAATGCCGAAATTGAGCCGTCTGCCGCACTCACTATTTCCGTACCAAATTCCAAGACACCACCGTGTTCTTCGTCTTTTTTGATAATTTGCACTCGCTGACCAGCCACTTCAATTTCCCAATCTTCCATCACGGCTTCGGGCAAAAATGCACGTAAAGATTCCAATTTATCTTCTGTGGTTTGGGCTACTTCATGAATCAAATATTTTGTCAATGGAATGTTATCCAACCCTGCCGAAATCATAGGAATAATATTGTCTAATTTGATGGAAGACAACAAATCAAAATACGAACCATTTTTCAAGAATTTAGTAGAAAAACCTGCGTAAGGACCAAATAAAAGAGCTTTTTCACCATCAATCATCCGTGAATCTAAGTGCGGAACGGACATTGGTGGAGCTCCAACGGATGCCTTTCCATACACTTTAGCATGGTGTCTTTCAATAACTTTTGGATTGGTACACTTCAACCATTGCCCACTTACGGGGAAGCCACCGAAGCCTTTTCCTTCGGGAATTCCTGATTTTTCGAGTAAATATAATGAGCCTCCACCTGCTCCAATAAAGATAAAATTGGTGGAAATTTCTTGCTTTTTCCCACTCACCAAATCCTTCAATTCAATTGTCCACGGAGTATTCTCATCTTCTCTTTCTATACTCTGTACTTCCTGATTTAGGTGAATATTTACGCCATCTAATTTATCCAAATAATCCAGTAAATTACGAGTCAGCGAGCCAAAATTTACATCCGTACCGATGTCCATTTTGGTGGCTGCAACTTTCTGATTTGTGTCTCTTCCCTCCATCACTATGGGCATCCACTCCATGAGTTGCTGATGGTCTTCTGAGTATTTCATGCCTCTAAACGGGTGATATTTCAAGAGTGCTTCGTGGCGTTTTTTTAGATATTCTACATTGTCTTCACCCCAAACAAAACTCATGTGTGGAATACTTCTGATGAAACTTTCGGGCGATTCTATGATTTTTTGTTCTACCAAATACGCCCAAAATTGCCGTGAAATCTCAAAGGATTCGTCAATACTGATGGCTTTAGAACAATCAATGGTGCCATCTTCATTTTCGGGCGTATAATTGAGCTCACAGAGGGCTGAATGCCCCGTGCCTGCATTGTTCCAAGCGTCTGAACTTTCGCCCTCTACTTTGTCTAATCTTTCGTATAATTCTATGGTGAGGTCGGGCTGAAATTGCTTCAACATAATACCGAGCGTAGCACTCATAATTCCTGCCCCGATGAGAACTACATCTGGACGGTTCTTAGTTTTATTATTTTCTAAATTCATTTGAATCCTGTATTTTTTAAATTTTACGGTCGTCGTCGTTTTAAAGGAAAACCACTGTCTTTACCCAACAATAAAAATATCATTCCAGACTATTTCCACCGCTTCGTTCGCCAAGCCGCTTGCTCTTCGGGCGTAAGAAATGTCCACGCCACAATTCTACTACTTTTCTGCCCTTGTTTCATCTCAATGACCTTTGTCTCAACGGCTTTTACTTTTGCTAAGGTTTTATGAATACCTGCTAAGTTTTCTTTTTTAGAAACTAAGGTTGTAAACCAAAAACAGAAGTCTGGAATAGTGGCACTTTCATTTATCATTTCCCAAATAAATTGTGCTTCACCGCCTTCGCAATAGAGTTCTTTGGACTGTCCACCAAAATTTAAAGAAGGCGTTGTAATTTTTTGTTGCGTCAAATGCCCAACCTTCCTAACATTGGCAGCCACAGCCTCTTCTGCCGAAGCATGAAAAGGAGGATTACAGATGGTTACATCGAAAAGTTCTTTGGGTTTCATGATTTCATCGAAAAATACATTTTCGTATTTCTGTAAACGACAACTCACCGAACCTTTCAAAGTTGGATTGAAATTGACAATATTCGTAGCCGACCGAATGGCTAAGGGGTCAATATCAGACCCCACAAAACCCCAACCGTATTCTGCCCGCCCGATGATGGGATATACACAATTTGCTCCAACACCAATATCTAAACACTTGATGTTCAATCCTTTGGGAATAACTCTTCCGTTTGATTCTGCCAATAAATCTGCAACATAATGAATATAATCGGCTCGTCCAGGAATGGCAGGGCAAAGGTAGTTTTGTGGAATATCCCAAAATTTGATATGATAAAAATGGGCTAACAGAGCTTTGTTCAAAGCCTTGACGGCATCTGGATTAGCAAAATCAATAGATTCCTCTCCCGACTTTGAGGCTGTGATAAAAGATTGCAGTTCTGGATACGCTGCAATTAGTTGTGGAAAATCATATCGCTCACGGTGTTTGTTGCGGGGGTGCAGACTTATTTTCTCCGTACTATTATTTTGTTTTGTCATGGATATACTATTTCAGTTCTTTTTGTAATGATAATTGAAAATCATAAGGTTATGTGTTTTTGAAAAAAATATTTTTAAATTTTCAAAAATTATTTTTCAAAAACGATAAAAGTTTTGGCACGGATATTGTTTTAGATTAGACACCGCCAAAGTAAGGAAATCATAAAAAGTAACCAACCATGAAAAACATTAAATCACTGATTACTTCGGGGTTAATCTTAACTTCGATAACATTTGTAAACGCTTCTAATTTATTCACAACACTTCGCAACATTGAAGTGAACGATACCAAGGCAGTTCCAGTTAATAAGCATTCTCATTTAGAGAAAAACACCAATGCTAAGTTCATTGCCAAGCAATTGAATAAAATAGCATCATCAAATTCTTCAGCATCCGCTATATTGGGGAAATCGTCAGACGTTTTAGAGCGTTATGGTTATCATACATCATCTAATGCCACTTTTTTTAGTAATTCTGAGGGTGCATTAGCAGGTTCTCCTACTGAATCAAACGCTATTCTTTCAGTAAATCGTTCAGAAAGAGGAGATGTTGTGAGAGTAAAAGTAGAATCTAACAAGGATTTACAGGTTTATTTGAATACTGAATCAGGCATGGGAGTACCCTTTGAACTAATGAATTTGGGAGAGAACGAAATCTTTATTTCTCCTTCGTACACGCTTCCAAACGGTGATTATACCATCAGATTGAAGACAAAAGCAGGTGAAAGAAAGTTGAAATTGAAAGTTGAACAAAGAGAATTTTTAGGTAAGAAATAAGAAGTCTTCGCTCGCAGCGAGTCTTTGAAAATATATTTAGGTTAGGTAATAGTTTACAAAATCGGTGGTCGGGGGGCTGCCGATTCTTGTTGTTAGGGAATAAAAAATCCACTCTGTTTTGCAGGGTGGATTTTTTGTTTTGGCTTAGTTTTGGAAACTATGCGTAAAACGATTCTTTGCCTAATTTGATAACTAAAAGAGCATAAAAAATAGCTCTGTATTTATTACGATTGCTGGCTCCTAATTGCTCTACAACACCACTAATGGCATCGTCCAGTTCGGGTCCGTCTGGTAGTCCTAACTTTCCGATAAGGAAATTATTCTTTACACGGGCAATCTCCTCTGGGTCAGAAGAAGAAACTTTTGATGAATCAGCATTGTAAATAGAAGGTCCCAAACCTTTTGTTACTGCTGTAAGAAGCGTTGCATCAATTGAGATGCCTAAATCACTAAGTGAACCTTGGTAGGTCTCAATAGCTTCATCGAATTTGCTCATTGTTATTTTGTTTTTTTTGATTAGTAAAATATATGAAGTACAAGAAATAAAGAATCAAAGGAGATTTAAGATGTCTGCCTTTATTTGTGGCTACCAAATAACAAATTATTGTTTAATAATACAAATTTTTGTAGGAGGAAATGATTAAGAGGTCATTTATTTATACTTGACGATAGCATCAAAACCTTTGTTTTTCAGTTCAGAAGCAACCTTTTCAGCTTCCGATTTCTGATATAAACCCGCACAGACAACATCCATCGAATTCTTCGAAAAACTGTACGCACCTTCATACCCCATTGATTTCAGTTTTTTCAACGCCCGATTAGCATTAGCACGTTCACCAAAAATACCAATAATTACTTGATAATCACCCTTTTGCATTTTCTTTTCTTCCACAATACTTTCTCTTTTAGTCTCTAATAAAGGTTTTGCGATAGTATTCATCGAATCAACTTCCCATCCATGGGTAGAGTCTGGAACGATATTTTTAGCAACAATTATGGTATCAGTAGGAATATCCCCCAAAAAGTTAGGGTCTTTGAGAGGATTTCCTTTTTCACGAATAAAAAACTCTGCCACTACCATTCCAACACCCAAAAACACAAAGGAGAATAAGACGAAGAGTAAATTTTTTAACCAGTTTTTCATATTTATAGGTAAAGGGTTAAAGGTAAATGGGTAACGGTAGAGTAGGAAACACCTAAGAGAAATATTTGAAAGAGCTATTTTGGAGTATTATTTCCCAAAACCGTTTACCTTTTACCGTTCACCGTGAACCGATTAAGCTACGAATTTAAAAATTCTATCCATACAACCATACAACCATTCATAAAAACTTACAAAAAAATCGGATTATGGATTAAACTTATTCGTAATTTTAACGTTATTTCTCAAAGATTAAGAAAATAAAATACCTAAAATCATGGTAAAGTTTATAATTATAATGGCGTTCATATTTTATGTAATGCCTAAATTGATAAAATGGGCATTGAAAGGTTTCATTGTTACTCAAGTAAACAAGGCACAACAAGATATGCGGCATTCACAAAAAGCGTACCAAACTCCCAATAAACGTGAAGGACAAATTGATGTTGATTTCATTCCGAAAAAAAATGGAAAAAATTCAGAGAATTTTGGGGGTGGCGAGTACGTGGATTATGAAGAAGTGAAATAAGTTTTAGCTAAAAAAGGGAAAATAATTCGAATTATTTTCCCTTTTTTAGATTTGTTTTTAGCAATTACGCTACCTCCCACGCACTCTGATACCCTCCTATTTTCTCGGCGTATTCAATAAAATCAGCATAAAATGGAAATTGTGCTAGCGTTGCACTGTCGCCAATAACTACTAATTTTTTTCTGGCACGGGTCATGGCCACGTTCATTCTACGGATGTCTGAAAGAAAACCGATACTGCCTTCGTCATTACTTCGGGTCATGCTGATATAGACAATGTCTCGCTCTTGTCCTTGAAAACTATCAATGGTATTGACAGAAATTTTGTGATTATATTTTTTCAAGGATTCTATGTGTAAAATCTGTTCCTGCAAAATGGCAACTTGCTTTGAATAAGGCGAAATTACGGCAACCGTTGGAAAGTTTTCGGGCGTATATGCTGCTGATAATTCCTCACAAAAATTAACTAAATGTTTTAAAGTCAAAGCTGCTTCTTCAGGATTAGTCGAACTTGTTCCTTCCAATTTTTCTTCAAAACCACAACCAGCCGTATCTACAAACAACAGCGGAGCAGCATCATTTTTCAAAAAATGTTTCGCTACGGAAAAATGAGCTTTTAATTTATTCTGATAAAAAACCTTTGAAGAATAGCCCATGATGGCTTCGTGCATCCGATATTGTTCTTCCAAAAGGGTTACGGATTCGGGGTGTAGAGCAATACATTTTTCTAATAAAGTAATGTTCAGACCGTCCTTTAAGCTATTATCAGTTTTCACCGTTGGCGATAATTGACAGTGGTCGCCCGCTAAAACTACTTTTTTAGCCTTCAAAATTGGAATCCAACAGGCGGGTTCGAGGGCTTGACCCGCTTCGTCAATCACGAGGGTATCGTAAGTAAGATTTCTGACGGTGTAATGATTTGCACCCACCAAAGTTGCCGTGATTACTTGGGCTTTTGCCGTGAGGTCGTCAATTATATATTGCTCAGAATTTGCCACTTCCTTCATGATTTTGTGGGCTTCGTCAAACAATAATTTACGCTGGTCACGCTCAGATTTTCCAAAACTTCGCTTGTATTTATGAGCCATACTTTTGAATTCCTGAGCCTGTTTTTTCAAGCGTTTCATCTCTTTCATGGTAGAATGTTCCGCCATTTTACTATCCAAAGTCAAAGCCAATAATCGTTCCGTAACTTTGGCAGGATTGCCCACTCGCAAAACATTTAAACCCGCTTCGTGGAGTTTTTCACTCAATAAATCTACGGCAGTATTGCTGGGAGCAACCACCAAAACTTTCTGATTATCCCGCTCAATCATCGCCTTGATTGCCTGTACGATGGTGGTAGTCTTACCAGTGCCAGGAGGACCATGCACAATAGCTAATTCATTGGCAATGAGAATATTACCAACGGCAGCAAGCTGAAACTGATTGAGTTTGGGAATATGTAAAATTGGTTTTTCAGGATGAAAAGTGGGAGCTTTTTCGCCAGTGAGAACGCTGATTAAATTGCCTTCGGGTTTGCCTGAAATGGCATCGGCTTGCTTAATTGCCGCAAACATTTCATCGTAACTATTATCATCAAAAAGGACATCAATACCCAATTTTCCATCCCGTGACCAGTCGGGCAGCTCGTCAGTTTTGAGGGTAATTTTTAGGCGATTGCCGAAAGAATGCGAGATTGTTCCCTCCAAACGGTCATTTTGGGGGTCGTGATTACTGAATAAAATGGCAGGAGAACCAAAGCGTAATTGATGCTGAATATCTTGGTGCGTAGTGCGTTCAACTTCAACGGTCAAATAATCTCCCCGACCCATTTCTTGCCCACGTATGGCAATGGGATACCAAGATAAACCATTGGCACGACGTTGAGAAACGCTGGACTGTTCGGTGAGTTTGCGGTATTGGGCGTGGTCGGCTTCCCGTTCAATTTTTAATAAATCTGATAGTTTTTTAAAATAATCCATACGCAAAGGTACGGAGATTTTGGGGGAGATAGATTGGGGTAATAACTTGAATAAAAGCGAAAATCCCTCTGAATTGCTTCAAAGGGATTTTTGAGAAAAATAATTTACGCTACCTTCTTCCATTGAAGAATTTTGCCATAGAAAGAAGGAACAATAAAAAATGAAAATATATACGCCAATAATACATATCCTACAAGGTTTTCGGGTAAAAGTAAAAGGAGAAATACACTTACAATTCCCCCAAAAACCATAATTTTTCCAGATAAGCGTCTTATTCTTTTTTGGATGTCTTCATCAGCTACGAAAAAATGGATTGGTTCTTCGTAAAACGGTTGAATTTTAAAACTAAAATTACCGTAAATTATCATCCAAATAAGCCATAAAATAGCTATATCTTTTATGCTTCTTTCTATAATTTTTTGGGTTATCAATATCATAAATGCAATGGCAGAAATGTAGAATCCAAGTATCAAATATTGCCAAATTCTGATTGGCTTTTCTGGATTTGGGTGATTAGATTCTTTAATTTTACTTTTTATTCTCCAATATGAAATAGCAGCTGGAAAGAACATACAAAAAAGAGATAGCATACTTTCAGTAGGCTTATTAGTTTCTAACTGAATTTTAACGATTAAACCAGCACCAGCCAAAGGAAGAATTATTAGTAAGATTTCTAAGATGATAGATTTATTTTTCATATTATTTAATAGTTTGAATATTAGTGAATTAGTTATGCAAATTTTTGATAATGAACTTGTTTTGCATAAAAATAGGGAACAATTAAAGTAAATAAAAAGCAAGCTAAAACAACATAAAGTGAAAATTTTTGGGGTAATATCAACACTACAATAATTCCAATTAAACTGCACAAAACTGAAAGTTTTCCAGAAAAACGCTTAGTTTTTTTATTCACATCTACATCATCCATATAGACACTAAAAGAAATGGTATAAGGCTCAATTGTTGCTCTGAAATTGCCTATTATTCCTATCCAAGCCAAGAAGAAAATTATCATTATTTTAAGGTTTTCAACTTCGTGGGTAACGTACAAGGTAAATATACCCAAGGCACTTAATAGAAATGAAATCATCAAGTATTGCCAAGTTTCAATTGCCTTTTCTCCATTAACTTGTTCGGTTTCTATAATTGCTTTTTTCGTTGACCAATAACTTATCACAAACCCTATAACACTTCCAATCACCATACCCATGCTGAAAGGAAATGGAATTTCATTAGTATTTATTTCTTTTCTAAAATAGAAAGCAAAAATGGTGAAGATTACGGATAAAACTACAATAGTGGATTCGACTAATAGCGATTTATTTTTCATGATTTTTTGTTTTAAAATTTTGATTATCAATAGATTAACTTTTATTTATTTGTAAACGGATTCTGGGTTTTTCAACTTTGGGTATCAATATTTCTTCTTTCTGCACTGCCGTTTTAAACTGGACAAACCATGCCAAAATCTCGTCCATTACAGTCATGTTGAGCGAGTAGGTTACAAATTGTCC
>JANPGQ010000176.1:0-4585 GCA_031423975.1 Cytophagales bacterium
GCTTCAACCACAGCGGTAGCCGCTATTCAATTATTTAACACTTAGATGGTCGGCTTCTTATATACTTGAAAAGGAATATTATTACACTTCAAAATCTTATATACAGTATTAGTCCATTGAAACGAAAATGCCTTTATAATATCTCTAATACTCCTTTGTTCTTTGTAGACACCTATCACCATCGGAGCAATTTCTTGATAACGAGGTGATTATCCCTTCATTTTTGTGTAACGGTAATAGTTAGCAAATTCCAGATATTGACCGTACTTTATTCAAAAAAACAAAGTTTTAAATCCTATTTACTCAATCTTTTTAAGTATAATTCCTTTAAAAAATTATGCTTTATTCTTTATAAAAGGTAATTTAGTAAGAGATAAATTTAAACTTTGGTAAAATCATAAAAGGTCTCATACAATGAACCACTTTTTTAAAAAAAATACTCTCTTCTTCTTGCTAATTGCCCAGATGGGATTCAGCCAAGACCGTATCACAGGTAAAAATTTTGCCACTCGTACAGAGGTAATGGCACAAAATGGCATGGCTTGTACGAGTAACCCGCTCTCCACCCAAGTCGCTATTGAAATCTTGAAAGCAGGAGGCAATGCCATTGATGCTGCCATAGCTGCCAATGCTATGGAAGGATTGGTAGAACCCCACGTCAATGGCATGGGGGGCGATCTTTTTGCCATTGTTTGGGATGCTAAAACCCAAAAATTATATGGATTAAATGCTTCAGGACGTTCACCTTATTCTTTGACCTTGGCAGAGTTCAAAAAAAGAGGATTGAAGCATATTCCTTCGCTCGGTCCTTTGCCTGTGAGCGTTCCAGGGGCGGTGGATGGATGGTTTGAATTAAACAAAAAGTTCGGCAAAATGAGCATGGATAAAATCCTTGCTCCTGCCATTAAGTATGCTCGTGAGGGTTTTCCTGTGCATGACGAAGCGGCATTTTATTGGTCGAAAGGTATTCAAACTTACGGTAAATTCCCTAATTATATGGAAACATTTACCATTAAAGGAGAAGCGCCAAAAAGAGGTGAAATTTGGAAGAATCCTGCCCTTGCCAATACCTTTGAAAAAATTGCCAAAGGTGGTCGTGATGCATTTTACAAAGGTGATATTGCCCGAACCATTGATGCCTACATGAAGAAAGTGGGTGGATTTTTGTCTTATCAAGACATGGCTGATCATAGTTCGGAGTGGATTGAGCCAGTTTCTACCAATTATCGGGGTTACGATGTGTGGGAATTGCCCCCAAATGGACAAGGGATTTGTGCTTTGCAGATGTTGAATATTTTGGAAGGATATGATTTTTCTAAAATCCAATGGGGAAGTGCAGAACACCTGCATCTTTTCATTGAAGCCAAGAAATTAGCCTTCGAAGACCGAGCTAAATATTACGCTGACCCAGCATTTGCCAAAATTCCTATAAAATCTTTGATATCAAAAGAATATGCCAACGAAAGACGAAAATTAATTGATCCCAACAAGGCTTCTGCACATTATGATGCTGGCAATCCTGCCCTCAAAGATGGGGATACGATTTACCTCACCGTGGCAGACAAAGAAGGAAATATGGTATCGTTGATTCAGTCAAATTATAGAGGTTTTGGTTCAGGAATGTGTCCTGATGGTTTGGGATTTATGTTACAAGATAGAGGAGAATTGTATTCTTTGGAAGAAGGACAAAACAATACTTACGCCCCTCATAAACGACCTTTTCATACCATTATTCCAGCATTTATGACAAAAAATGGTAAGCCTTACATGAGTTTTGGTGTAATGGGGGGCAGTTTCCAGCCTTTGGGACATACTGAAATTGTGATGAACATGATTGATTTTGGCATGAATGGGCAAGAAGCAGGAGATGCTCCAAGAATAGACCATCAAGGCTCCTCCGAACCTACGGGGGAAAAAATGGAAGGAGTTGGGCTGATTACTTTGGAGTCAGGTTATCCTTTTGAAACCATCAGGGGATTAATGCAAATGGGGCATAAAGTAGGTTTTGCTCCTCCTGGTTCTTATGGTGGTTATCAATCAATTCGTTTTGACGCAGAAAAAAAAATCTATTTTGGAGCATCTGAATCGAGAAAAGATGGGCAATCGGCGGGATATTAGACTTAATATTTCAATTTATATCATGGTACGATTAAAAGATTTTTATCAACAAGCATTTCTTTGGCGACTTTTCTAATTTCAATTCCTACATGATACGATTAAAAGCTTACGTCAATTAGGTTTAGTCAGGGTTATAATGATTTCAATTCCTTCACTGTAAGATTAAAAGCGTTCAAAACTGGCGTTGGAAGTATCTGATGCACTCAGGTTAAATGCCTACGCTAAACAAAACCCGTTATTAGCAGCAATGAAAGAATGCGGAAAATTATCAAATCGGGTTTTATCCCTCGCTATTACGATGAAATGGAGTTTAGACAAGCGATTGAATTACATCTGAGCCACATAGAGTTGGTTAATCGTTTCTCAAAAGCGGTCTTCTTTGGCAATAATCAAGAATATTTGGTGAGTTTGAAAGAAGAGCAAGAGCGGGTAACTTTGATAAGGCAATTTATCCAAAATGCTATTATTGTGTGGAATTATTTTACAGGATTAATTTAAAAATTAAATGTTATTACAATCATTATCAGGATATTTACGTAGGTATTTAATATACAGAATACATTTTTATCATTTCGTTCCAATAGAAATTATTTGGAATCGAGTAAAACACGATTAACAAAGATAAATACATGAAAAGCCGCCCTTTGCAAGTATTTTGTGGTAGTCTAAACACTAAGAAATCTGCCATTGCACTCCCAGATTTTAACTACTTTGAAATATCCGATGATATTTCGATAGCTAATTACACTTTTACAACCGAAACCCAAAGGTTGTTTTTAGAGCTCCCCGACAACCCATTTGAAAACAGCTTAATCATTGAAAATTTTAATGTAAAATGTCCTTCATTTGCTACCAATGAGGAAAATAAAATGGTCAATGTTGTTTTTGTTTTGAAAGGCATTAATTTTTTGTTTGGCGATGACAAATATCAAACGCCAGAAATTCTCACACGAAGATTCGGACCTGAATCAATTACGCAAATATTACTACCCGAATTATTAACATTTCATTTATCTCTATTGGACGTAAAAACTACCCATGAACAAGCTAAACAAGCCTATCTAAGACGGTGGGCATACCAGTTAGCCCATGCTGTAACGGAAACTTTAGGGGACTTATTTGATTCACATTTATTAAGTCAATTCCAAAAGAGTGATATTCATAAAATCAGATTACTGGCACATTCTTTAAAAAATAATCTTCACAAAACCTGTCCAACTTTGGAAGAAATGGCAACTGAGGCGGATATGAGTATTACCAAATTTAAAACAATTTTCAGAGAAGTATTTGATGCCAGCCCGCATCAGTATATTCTTAATTTGAAACTAAATCAGGCTCTGTTTCTTTTAAAACAACATTCCTTATCAATTTCGGAGATAGCCTATAAAGTTGGTTTCAATCATCCCTCAGCATTAACACGCCTTTTCCAGAATAAATTAGGAATTACTCCTAATCAAGTTGTCGTTAAAAAATAAAATTTTAAACACAACATTTTGCTCGTTACCCTAAAGTTTAGATAAGGTTAGTAAACTCTCTATCCTTTTTATTTAGAGCAATGATGAAAATGTCCGATTTGATAAGTGTAAAGACGTTTTGGGAAAATGAAGGGAATGGTATTTGCACAATATTAAGTCATAAACCTAAAAATTTACCTTTGAAACTAAGCGTATTTTCCACAGTCTCCGATCAGTGAAACGAAATATTCTTAGAATGTACTGCGAGTAATTTCAAATTTTTAAAACTTCCATTATTAAGCCAATCTTAAAAAAAATTCACATTCATTTGTTGAGGAATCACTATTGCCGTTAGTCAAGATTTAGATTCAATTTTTCAAAAAAATAAAGACGCTGATTATAGAAAAAAACAGAACTCTATTACAAAATCTCATTTTGCTTCACACGTATAAACAAATACGTCAGGAGAGATTTTGCCCAAATTAATTTCAAAATATACTCAGAGAAAAAGGAAAGTATGTTTTTCAAAGAATAGGGGTTGTGGGATTTATTCATGGTAGAAAGACAAATTTTCTGACAATAATATAGTAAAAATTTATCATCCTCTAAGTAGCTAAAACACTCTAAAATAAGCGAAACAAGCCATTTACGAGTCTGAACAAAAATTTAATATTTATAAATTCTATTTAGAAATGAAAAATAAATTTCCATCTTTTTTTTACCACAAAACCCTGTATTTAGGTTGGCTAATACTCTTTTGGGGAGTATCTCATTCAGAGGTAGTAGGTCAAATAGCAAACGCATCATGTAATCAAAAATCTCTATGGATAAATGGAACTTATACCAACTTGACGGCATCGGGTTCTGCCACGGGGATTTGTGTAGGAAGTGCCACTGGAGCAGCCAATTTAATTGATAGTAACTTAAGTAATGCCGCCAGTTTGAATCTCACAGGACTGGGGTGTACGGGAACGTTCATCGTAAAAGACAATGACGTTGCCGATACCTATCCC
>JANPGQ010000177.1:0-2797 GCA_031423975.1 Cytophagales bacterium
CCAAAACCGACTCCGCTTCCATCACAAATTCCTTTGCCGCCACAATGGCTTCTTGAAGAATATCGCAAACGTGATGCACTTGGTTTTCGTTGATAATTAGCGGAGGCATTAATCGCAAAACACTGGTTTGACGACCTCCCAATTCGATAATTAATCCTCGACAAAAGCACTCAAATTGGATTCTACGTGTCAATTTTTCAAATCTTTCTGGATTACCGTTTTTCATTTTACCACTCACTTTATTGACAATCTCCACACCAATCATTAGCCCTCTACCCCGTACATCGCCAATACAATAGGTTTCCAATTGCATTTTACGCAATCTTTCAAAGAAAATCGCCCCCATTTTCTCCGCATTTTCAGTCAATTTATGTTCCCGAATATATTTCAAAGTTGCCGTTCCCGTTGCCATTCCCAACTGGTTTCCTCTGAATGTTCCTGCGTGAGCACCAGGTCCCCATTTGTCTAAGTCTCTGTGATAAACTACTACCGCCATTGGTAAAGTTCCACCCACGGCTTTCGATAAAAGCACCACATCGGGCATAATTCCCGAGTGTTCAAAAGCAAACATTTTGCCTGTTCTACCTATTCCTGCCTGTATTTCGTCCAAAATCAAAGGAATTCCTTGCTCTTTTGTAATTCTTCTCAATTCACGCATCCACTCGTCTGGAGCAGGTATTTTTCCGCCTTCGCCTTGCACTGCCTCAATGATAATACCAGCGGGTTTTGGGATTCCGCTTTCATCATCAGTCAAAATATCTTCAATGTGTTTGCTACAAGTCATATCGCAAGCCGAGCCACAATTATTGGACATCGTACAACGGTATTGATAGGGATAAGGCAAAAAATGTACGTCCGACATTAATCCTGTTATCGGAGTTTTTGCTCCCAAATTGCCCATCAAACTCAAAGCCCCGTGTGTCATACCATGATACGCTCCGTGAAATGCCACCATCGTGCGTCTGCCAGTAGCAATTTTCACTAATTTTATCGCAGCTTCCACTGCATCAGCTCCTGATGGTCCACAGAATTGTACTTTGGCATTTTTGGCAAATTCTTCAGGGAAAAGACTTAAAATTTCATTGACAAAAGCCTCTTTTACGGGTGTCGTAATGTCTAAGGTTAATAATGGCAAATCATCATCTAATTGTTGGCGGATGGCATCTTGTACCACTTGATGATTATGCCCCAGAGCAATTGCTCCAGCTCCTGCCAAACAATCGTAATAAATGTTGCCATCAACATCCTGAATATACATTCCTTTGGCTTTCTGTAAGGCAAAAGGCAATTTTCTGGGATAACTTCTGGCGTTGGATTCTGTTTCGGCTTGGCGTTGTAAATAGCCTACGCATTGTTCATTTTCGGCAGGATTTCTAAATTCTCCTGGTAGAGTTTTGATGTCCCTAAATACACGAATATCGTTTGTGAGATGGACTTTTGATGGAGTTACGTTTTTCATGTTGGCTGGTTTTTAAATTAATGATCCTGTTTTATATATACTTTGTGACGTAATGCGATATTAGGAATAGGCAACAAAAATTCTTAGGCTCAATTCGGTTGGAAAAGAGGCAAAGTGGATTAACCAGAAATAAAATTTCTGCCTAATTTTTTTAAGGAAACAAAAGTAATTGAAGAATTAAGACAGATTTAGCCCAGAGGATAACTGAGCAAAAATCGACTGTCTGAAACTGAATTGGCGGAATCATTTCGACATGAATTAATTAATGGTAAGGATTATATTTTGATTGGAATAAGGATGGATATGAAATTTTACGTAACAAAAAAGGCTGTTCGTAGCATTTTTCTTACGTTCGTCTCATTTGTGATAGCAAACGTAGAGAGTTTTTTTTGAATTAGCAAACGTAGAGAGGAATAAATTTCAGAAATTATCAATCGGTAATTAATCTCAATAATAGCAATTTATAAATTTGAAGGGCTAATTAAAAATCGTTTTATATTATCCACTAATAATCAATAACTTACCTTTCCCGAATAAATTATTTACATTACAAATAAGTTTTTTTCTCAATCTATCTTTCTTTCAACCAGATGTAATCACCTATTAATCAATTCAGAAAATGAAATCGAATGTGTGAATTTTGCAAAAAAATCTTTTGATTGTGTAACGATTTTCAAAAAATTGATTTGTAGATTTGGATACCTTCAAATGGAAAGTAAAATCAACAAACAATTAAATAGTTTAAGAAAATGGAACAGAATTCAGCAGTCAATAATAACGTAGATGAACAGGCAAATCAAAATTTGCCCATCAATAGTGATGGGAGTATCAGTACCCCTGCAAGTGAAATGATGAGCGATGATGGCGAGGAAAATAATTCGACTCAGGAGGCAGAATATCGTAAACAGAACATAAAAAAGGAAACTCCAAAAGGAGATTTACCGCATGATGTCCCTAATGATGAAACGCCTCCAAATTCAGAAATACCCAAAAATGAGTGAATCAACATCGTATTCAGTGATTAGTGATTATTCTTACAAACCCCAAAACCCTTCATACGTAATGTGTGAAGGGTTTTTTGTAAACTAAACCACAACAATGATTTTTTTATATTAATTTGCCTTTCATTTGATTGAAATATTGGTTACGCTTATTTTGAAAAATAAAAATCACAAAATATGAATTGGAATTCTCTTTATACCAGCAAAAGACTTGGAGCTGAACATCGTTACGAAGGTGAAAATATTGACCCTATTCGTAATGCCTATTTGCGTGATTATGACCGACTTATCTTTTCTTCGCCCTTCCGTAGGATGCAAAATAAAACGCAGGTATTTC
>JANPGQ010000178.1:0-9817 GCA_031423975.1 Cytophagales bacterium
GCGGCTTGGAGGATGGAAAGGCTATAAATCACACAGACCCCCTGGAATCAAAACGATTTCAAGAGGTCTGCTAATCTTCTACCAAATTAAAAAAACTACACAATATTTTGACTATGATAATTCTGTGTAGATACGACAGATTTAAAGATTTGAAGGCTTTTCTCAAAATATGGAATGTAATGAATTACTCAATCACAAATCATTAAGCTAATGCTGCTTTCAAATTATCATCTAATGCCGCTAAAAATTCTTCGGTATATAAATAATGTTCTCCGTGATTTACTTTATTTCCATGAATACAAACGGCTAAATCTTTAGTCATTTTTCCTGATTCAACGGTTTCAACGCAAACTCTTTCCAAAGTTTGGCAGAAGTTAATCAACTCGGTATTACCATCTAATTTACCTCTAAATTCCAATCCACGAGTCCACGCAAAGATAGATGCGATTGGGTTAGTTGAAGTTGGCTTGCCAGCTTGGTGGTCACGATAATGACGAGTAACCGTTCCGTGAGCTGCTTCTGCTTCCATCGTGTTTCCGTCTGGTGTAATCAATACCGAAGTCATCAAACCTAATGAACCAAAACCCTGTGCAACCGTATCCGACTGAACGTCTCCGTCATAGTTTTTACAAGCCCAAACAAAGTTACCATTCCATTTTAAGGCAGAAGCTACCATGTCATCAATCAAACGGTGTTCGTACACAATGCCTTTTGCAGCATAATCCGCCTTATAATCCGCTTGGAAGATTTCTTCAAAAATATCTTTGAAACGACCATCATATTTTTTCAAGATGGTGTTTTTCGTTGATAAATAAAGTGGCCATCCTTTGCTCAAAGACATTTTGAAACATGAATGAGCAAAACCACGGATAGATTCGTCAGTATTGTACATTGCCATAGCAATACCATCATTTTTGAAGTTAAATACTTCAAAAGTCTGTACGTCTGAACCGTCTTCGGGTGTGAAAGTGATGGTTAATTTACCTTTTCCTTTCGTAACAAAATCTGTTGCACGGTATTGGTCTCCAAAAGCATGACGACCAATCATAATTGGAGCAGTCCAGTTGGGTACTAATCTTGGCACATTAGAGCAAACAATTGGTTCACGGAAAACCGTTCCATCCAAAATATTACGGATAGTCCCGTTTGGCGACTTCCACATTTGCTTCAAATTAAACTCCTTCACACGAGCTTCGTCGGGCGTAATAGTCGCACATTTGATACCTACACCGTGTTTTTTGATGGCATTTGCCGCATCAATTGTTACTTGGTCATTGGTTTCGTCACGGTATTCCATGCCCAAATCGTAGTATTCAATATCAACATCCAAATAAGGTACAATCAATTTATCCTTAATAAATTTCCAGATAATTCGAGTCATTTCATCGCCATCCAATTCGACAACGGGGTTTGCAACTTTAATTTTGTTCATCGTAATGTATTCTATTTTATAATTAATCAGTTTTTTATAATGAATTTGGGGGCAAAGGTACGCAATGAATCAATATGTTTTAAAATAATTGAGGGAATATCATTTCATACTATTATTTGCAGCTTTGTATTTTTTTTAAACACAATGCAACCTTTCCTCTCACCGTTCTTGTCTTAGTTTTGAATTCATCTTAGGTCCTACGAGAATAAACTCAAATTTTAAAAACTCAAGAACATGAAAAAGCTTCTCTTTATATTCTCAATTGCCTCAATGGCTTTATTGAACGCTTGCAATGAAAAAATAGAACCCGCTACTACTCAAACAGTTATTCCTACTTCTGATGCTAACGCTAAAGTTGCGGCGATTATCCAGACACAATTTCCTTCGGCTACCAATTTAAAGGTTTCAACCCTTGATTCTAATAAAGTGTATGGTTGCGAATTTTCCCATAATGGCGAAGACCATGAAACGGCAGTATCGGCAAGCGGTAAAATTTTGAGTGATTATAAAACTTCCAAAGATGTTGTTCTGTTGGATGCTATCAAGGCTTATTTAGATGCTACTTATAAAGGCTATAAACTCCAGAAAGCATCACAGGGAACGGACATAAATGGCAAGGTTTCGTACAAAGTACAGATCGAATATAATGACCAAAGAATTACCATGATTTTTGATGCAACTGGAGCGGTTGTTGGTACTTTTACCGAACCCAAAAATAATAATGGAAAATGTATGGTTTTTCAGGTAAAACTAACAGATTTACCCGCTAATATTCAGACTCAACTAACTGGTTATGAATTTGTTGGGGCTTGTGTGAAAACTAATTCGGACGGCATAAAAACCTATTTTGTTTTGTCAAAAAAGGATGGTATTTTCTATGAATTGACGTTTGACAACTCAGGAAAATTAATCAAGACTGAAACAGAAGGTCCGAAGAAGATAGAAGATAAGTCATTGAAAGAAAATGATTTACCCCAAACTATCAAGGATTATTTGAAAGCTAATTACGCTGATTGGAGATATGAAAAAGGAATAGTTTTTATGCTAAATGGCGTAATAGATTCATACTCAATCGTTATCATAAAAGATAAAAAAATAACCCTTTTGACTTTTGACAAAGATGGTAAATTCGTAAAAGCCGTAGAAACGCCTACCATTACTTTACCCAAAATCGAAGAAAAAGTCTTAGCCGTTGGCGATATTCCAGCCGTTATCAAAACGTATCTTGATAAAACTTACGCAGGTTGGACTTTCACCAAAGGAACTATTACTTTAAAAGACGGTGTAGCACAATTGTATTACGTTTACATTTCAGTCGGCACGGATAAATACCACGTTTATTTTGATAAAGATGGTAAATTCTTTGCGGCGAAAAGAGGATAAAAGCGGAGAAGGGTGAACGGTACACGGTGAACGGTTTTGAGGGAAAAATTTTAGCGTATAATTTATTTTCGTCCGAACCGTTCACCTTTTACCATTTACCGTATACCGAAAAATCATGAAACATTTTTTACATAAAGCATTATTTATCAGCACATTATCGCTCCTTCTTTGGGCTTGCGATGAGATAAAATCTGTGCCTGAACCACAACCTCTTACGCCAGAAACTCCTTTAATTAGTGCCAAAATCCTTTATACTCAGCCTAATAATTTTGTGGCTTTTGATTCAAAAAACCTCTTATCTAAAACGCTTGGCTTTATCTCTTTGAAAATAGAAAGCACCCCTCAATTTGGAAAATTAGCCTTCAACAAAAATGGTTTATTGATTTATAAAGCCGACTCCACCAAAGCCAAGGGAGAAGAGTTGTTGATTTACAAAGCCCTCAATACCGACAGCCAAAAAGACAAGCGAGATACCCTCAGAATTATCATCACCTCCGACCCCACAAAAATCCCTTGTAATGCGGGGGTAATTCCAGATTTTTTTACGGTAAAAATTAATACTACTACCAGCCTAAACGTCTTGAGAAATGACCGTTTTTGTAATGCTATTCTTGATTCAACTACACTTCAAATTATTGAAAGTCCGCTAAACGGAACTGCAACTATTGAGCAAAACAAGGTAAAATATGTGCCAAAATATGGCTCAGATAATGATGATTATTTCTTGTATCGGGTATGCACGGGCGGAGCATTGCCTATATGTATGATAGCGGGCGTGCGAGTGGATATACAAGGGACAAATTGTCGTTCTGCTTTATTACCAGATTTGTTAATTATCACCAAAACGGACAATAATGTTCAGACTATCAAGGTTTTAGATAATGACAAGGTATGTGATAATTATGATAAAAAGAGTTTGAAAATCACGGTTCAACCCCGTTTTGGCAAGGCGGGTGTGAATAAAAACCAAGAAATTGAATATACACAAACTGCCAACAAAGTAGGCGTTGATGGTTTGGAATATGCCATTACTGACAAAGACGGCAAGAACCCTTTACGGATGCTGGTAGAGATTTATATTCGTGAAATTCCTGTCTGTAAATCTGATGCAAAAAATGGTGAAATGGAAGTGTCTATTGCCCAGATGAAAGAAGCTGAATTTGAGATTCCGTATAATCTTTACGTTACGAGTTGCACTGAAATTCAAAGCGTAAATTTTGAAAAACAGCCTACTTTTGGAACGGTTAGGGCAGATGGCAAAAGGCTTTTTTATAAACTAAAACCATCAGATGGCAAGCAACATGATGACCAATTCAAATACATTGTAACAACCAATAAAGGTGAAACCCTACAAGCAAATTTTACGGTAAAAATTAAGAAATGATAAACGAACAGGAGTTAGTCAAAGCCTGCCAAAATAATGACCGCAAAGCCCAAACAGCCTTTTACAACCTCTATAAAGGCAAATTGATGGGTGTTTGTCGGCGTTATACTCGCACGCCCGATGAAGCCGAAGACATTTATCAAGAAGCCTTTGTGAAGATTTTTAATAATATTCACGCCCTCGAAAAAGCAGGTGCGGTGGGGGCTTGGGTGCGAAAAACCGTCATTCATACCGCCATTAATTATTACCATGCCAATCTGAAATTTCAGAATAATACTGATTATGACAATATTTTACTAAGCAACGATGATTATCCCAATGTGTTGGCGGGTCTTTCTAATGAAGAATTGCTAACGCTTATCAACCAACTGCCCGACGGCTACCGCATGGTTTTCAACCTCTACGTGATAGATGGTTATAGTCATGCCGAAATCGGCGAACTGTTAGGTGTCAGTGAGAATACCTCAAAATCGCAACTCTCACGGGCGAAGGAACTGCTTAGGAAGCAACTAAAACCAATGGGAATTATCAGCTATGAACGCAATTAACGACAATAATGACCCTTTTGAGGATATTTTCCGAGATAGATTCGCTGATTTTGAAGCAGAACCCAGCGAAATTCTTTGGAACAAAATAGAACCTCAACTCCCTGTGAATCCCACAAGGCGATTTCCGTATTGGCAAATTTCAGCCGTAATTTTGGGGCTGTTTTTAGGGGGAATTTATTTTACTCGGAATATAGAAAACGAAAGCCTTTCGTACTTAACGCAATTAAACAAGGAAAGTATTCCTTTAAAAAGTACTCCACATTTATCTAAATCAAAAACCGATAAAGGAGAAATTTCGTATTTATCAGACTTAATAACTGACAACGAAAGCCTTCATTCCAAAGGAAGAATTCAGTATGTACCAAAGTCAGTTTCTAAGAAGGATGAACAGACTATAATAAAGACAGAAGTTATTGATAATCAAACCAATAAGTATTTTACTAAAACTGTACATGAAAAAATACTTAGACAGAAAATAACAGATGGAAACCCCTCTATCATTACTTTAAATAATATTCCTAAAAACCCATTAAACCCTTCAAACTCAGAACAATCTAACCCAATAATTACCACAAACTCAATATTTGAACCGAATAATAAGAATTTGGCTACTTTTCAAAATTCAAGTAATACATTTGAATCGAAAAGTGTACCTTCTAATAATAGTCAAAATGTTTCTGAAAGGAAAATGAATTTGTCATTTTTAGATTTAAAATCTTACGGATTGTTGGCAAATTATTTCAAAACGGCAAAAATAAAATTTGTTAAGGTTCCGAAAGAGGAAGTGTATTTTAAGGAAAAAAAGCCTTTGGAATTTTACATTAGTGCGATGCCTTTGCTGAATTACTACACCATAACCCCCAACGGGAACGATGCCAATTATGTGCATAATATTTCAGTAAATGATGATGGTGATAGAGTTGGATTTTATACCCAAGCGGGGTTGGTTTTCACGCTTTCAGATAAATTAAAACTGCGTACAGGATTGACTTTTACGAAGACCAATCATAGTATCAGTTACCGAGTCAGGACGGACTCATTAGTGGTTCAACCCGCTGATAATAAAGGCATTGATATAAGTTTTGCAGATTTGAATAAGACTTATTCACAGTCGGCAAATTACTTAGGCACAAAAATTGAATTACAATACATATTCCTACGGGGTGAGGCACTCACGCATTATGTGAGCGTAGGTGGCGAGGCAGCGTACAGGCTCAATGGCAATCATGAACTCAATGGTTTTGCCAATTTTGCTTACGGAATTACTCGACAAATTGGCGATAATGCCTATCTATTTATTGAGCCAACTTTTAGTTATTCTTTAAACCAACAAAGTGATAATAGTTCACTATTGTTAGTGAAACCAAACAAAATAGGATTTAACATTGGGGTTAATTTCAAAATAAAATAAATGTTCTAAAATTATGAAAAATTTACTAAACTTTTGCTGGAAAATTATTGCTTGCGTAACGCTGATATTTGTAGGATTAACAATCGCCATTTTTGATGGGGATGTGCATAGACTTTAACGGGATAATATTTTATTCAAATTGGGGTGGTCTATTAATTTAGATTGCCTTTTTTTTTGAAAAAACGGATTCTATCTTAAAAAATGACCGAACAATAATTATCTCATTCCATTATCAAACTCAATAGATTCAAAACTTGGCATTTCGCTATATATTTTATAATTTTATTCACAAAATAAAAAAACAAGAACATGAAAAAGATTCTTTACTTCTCGCTAATACTTGGGCTTGCGTTGGTTCAAAAATCAAATGCCCAAGCGGTTGGTTTTCCACAAGGAATTATTGTAGGTCCTGCTTCTGCCTCATTAACACTCCCAGCTGGATATTCGATGGCTGTAGGTGGTGGGGTAATTACTGAAAAAGTGCGGGTAGCAACCACAGGAACTACTTTTTGGGCAGATTTTGTGTTTGACAAAAACTACAAACTCCGTACTTTGAGCGAAGTTTCTCAATACATCAAATTGAACAAACACTTGCCAGACGTACCTTCAACGGCTGATGTAAATAAAGAAGGTATTGACTTAGCTCAAACGCAGGCAATTCTTTTGCAAAAAGTAGAAGAATTGACGCTCTACGTGATTGAGCAAAATAAGAAGATTAATCGCTTAGAAAAGAAGGTGAAGACTTTGTCGAAGAAATAATTAGCTTTCAGCATTTGGCTGTCGGCTATCAGCTTTAAAATCAATGAGTTCGTTGATTAAAAGTATTGACAACTTGGGGATAATTTCCAAAATTTTAAAATAGAAGAGGTGTTCATTAAAATTAATGAACGCCTCTTCTATTTTTACCATAAATCCATTTCATCGGCACTTGGTCCATACGCTCCTGGAATTGGAATATCTAATAGACGCAAAAAAACGCCCAATTGAGCCCTGTGGTGGGAAGTTTGTCCAAAAGTTGTGCGTATAAGTTCGTATTTTGTAATGTTTAAATATACTTTCTCACCGTTTCTCATTACCCACGGTTGTTCTAAAACCTCCTCGCTGGTTGCTTCTAATGCTGTTTTTCCATCCACTAAACTTTTATCAAAAAGTGCCAATAAATCATCCGTATTATCAATTTTCACGGGGTCGTAAGGGGCGGTGGCAAAATCCAAACCGTCGGTGTGAATGCCCATTGATACCCACGTGGGCAATTCCGCAATGTGCGTTACCAAACTACGGATAGTCATACTTTTGGGGTGAGGCTGCCAGTCATATTTATCGTTGGGAACGATGGCAAGCATTTTGCGAGTAGAAACGGCTTCTTCGCTCATTTCTTTTAATAACATGGGGATTATTTGTAACATGGTTTTCGTTTTTTGGTATGATGTAAAACTAATACCACGCAATGACAACACTATGTCAGTAGTGAAAAGGAAAAAGGGAGACGGGAGAAAAGGATTTTGATATTTACATCTTCTTTCATTTCTGCTGTCTCCCTTTTTCCATTTCTACCCTTCACGAAATTCGTTTCAAAATTCCTTCTGCAATTTCTTTCACCTTTTCCCTCAAAATATCGGGGCTGATGATTTCTGACATATCACCCAAAAACAAAAACCAACGAGCAAAGCCCATAATTGAGGAGGTAAGAAAAGTCATTTCTACTTGATTATCAATGATTTTTTGGGAAACAAATCCATGATAATATTTTTCATCACCCATAAATCTTACGGCATTTTTTTCAATTCTGATAATAATGGTATGGAGTTTTTCCTCAGTTGAAATTTGGGACAAATAGGCTTTTAAAGACAAATGTTCTTTCTGAAAATTGAGTGTCGTAGAATTAATATTGGTAATTCTATCAATCCTAAAATTTCGATAATCCTTTCGCATTTGGCAATAGGCAATTAAATGCCAGTAAGTTCCGGAAAAATAAATGCCGATGGGTTCAATGCTGCGTGAAGTATCTTCTTGGGTATGGTTGGCAAAATACTCAATATTCATAACGGTTTTCTCGGCAACACTCTTTAAAATATCCTGTAAATTATGGCTCTCATGACGGTTTTTGGGCAAAAAAGAGGTTTCATGTACTTGAATATGTTCCTCAATATTCTCTAAATAATTCTTTTCCGATGTCCTCAAAACTGCCCTAATTTTATACATGGCAGATTTATAGCTCTGCTGCATAGAAGGGTCAGTCAGTTTTTCAACCATCTTTTCAGCCGTCAAAAATGCGGTAGCTTCTTCCTTCGTGAACATGATGGGTGGCAGTCTGTACCCATCCATCATGGTATAACCCACGCCTGCTTCGCCAATGAGTGGAATTCCTGCTTCTTCGAGCGTTCGGATGTCTCGATACACAGTTCTTAAACTGATGTCAAAGCGTTCGGCAATATCTTGAGCTTTCACAATTTTACGAGATTGCAATTGAATCAAGATGGCAGTTACACGGTCAATTCGGTTCATGGATAATTGGGGCTGAGGATGATTTACGAATTTACAATAGTACAAATAAAAACCAATCATCCCAAACCCTTTCCTCCACATCGTTTTTTTTAGTAAATTGCTTTTTCAATGGTTTTGAGAAATTTAACTCTATGACCAAATCACCATCAATAAAGCTAAAAATGACACGTAAAAACTTCGCTCTGAGTCTTGGAATTTTGTTATTCCAAATCTCAAATCTAATGGCTCAACAGCCTACTAATCAGTACAATAGCAATAATCGCTTTGAACAATTGGGTAACACTTTACCAACGCCTAACTCCTATCGTGCGGCTTCTGGTGCACCTGGAAAAGACTATTGGCAAAACCGTGCCGATTACGATATTAAAGCAGAATTGGACGACCAAAACCAAGCTATGACGGCTTCGGAAGTGATTACTTATAAAAATTTCTCACCCGATGAATTGCGGTATTTATGGTTACAATTAGACCAAAATAATTTCAAGAAAAACGGAATTGCTCAATTAACCTCCACTTCTTCGCTGACTGATAAAGGTACTTCTTTCGGTCGTTTGGATGGTGCAGCCAATGTTTTGAAGAAGAAAGAATATGGTTACAACATTATTGCGGTAAAAGATAAAATGGGGAATCCCTTGAAATTTACCATCAATGAAACCATGATGCGAGTTGATTTGCCAACGCCCTTAAAAACAGGCGGAAGTTTCTCATTTTCAGTAGAATGGTCTTTCAATATCACTGATGCCATTGCTACTCGTGCCAGAAGTGGTTACGAATTTTTTCCGAAAGATGGCAATTATATTTATGAACTTGCCCAGTGGTTTCCACGTATGTGCGTTTATGATGATGTGAATGGTTGGCAACACAAACAGTTTTTGGGTCAGGGAGAATTTACCGTACCTTTTGGCGATTATAAAGTGTCTATCACCGCCCCAAATGACTTTGTAGTAATGGGAACAGGTGAATTGCAAAATGCTTCTCAGGTGCTTTCATCGGCACAAATCAAGCGTTTGGAGACGGCAAAAACTGCTACTCGTCCCGTAATGATTGTTACGCAAGATGAAGCAACGGCTTCTGAAAAAGCGAAGCCTTCGAGCAAAAAAACGTGGAATTTTGCGGCTCAAAATGTACGTGATTTTGCTTTTGCAGGGTCAAGA
>JANPGQ010000179.1:0-4513 GCA_031423975.1 Cytophagales bacterium
TCCAGGTACGCGCCATCAAGCCGCGCTTGGCATCCGACGGGGTTGGCGAAGCTTTAATCAAGGCAATTATTTCATTTCGTTTTGGATGATTTATTTTGGGAGCTTGCTTGGCTATGTCCCAGTACTTTGGCAAACAATTCATGCCAATACTAATGTGCTTACGGACTTTGTTTTTATTGATTCTCAAAACGAGTGGATGTTCTCCATTTACCAAAGTTTTTGAAGTAAACAAAACGACTTTCACAAAAGCCTTGTTGTTAGTGATGATTCCGTGTGTGTCTTTCATGTCTATTTACGGTTTGCATATAGTTTGCACGAATATACAAAATAGCTATGATTTGTCATAATATAGAAAATACAAAAAATGCCATTAAATAGCATTTAAGGCGCTTTTTTGTTAGTATTTATAGTCAGTTATCAGTACAGAGCAACTGACTTGTAATCAGTAGGTCATTGGTTCGATCCCGATAGAAGGCTCTTAGTTAAATACCAGAAAATCAAGCAGTTACATTTAGTTGTAACTGCTTTTTTTGTGGAAGAAAATTCTTGGTTTACACAGAGTTTATTAGGTAAGATGGTGAAGTTGATGAACAAATTTTATAAGACTTGTATATCAATATTTTTATAGGCAATAAATTCTGGAGAATCAGCGGGTAATTCAGTTATTAAATAGTCAATTTCCTGTAAATCAGCTACTTTCATTTTCATAACTGAATTCAATTTTTCAGAAATTGCCAAAATGGCTACTTTGTCGGAGGCTTTTAGCATCGCTTTTTTTACTTGAACCGTTTCCCAATCTGAATCCGTTAAACCTCCTTGGGCATCCAGAGCATTTGTACCAATAATACATAAATCAGCTCTCATTTCTGAAAGTCTTTGATGTACTTCTCCACCAATCGACATTTGGCTGTACCTCGAAATTTGCCCTCCGATTAAAATGATTTCGATATTGGGTTTATCCAGTAATTCTACGGCAGTCAAAGGATTGACCGTCATGAAAGTTGCCACTAAATCATCTGGAATTAATTTGACAAATTCACGGATAGTTGTACCACCACCAATCAAAACTAACATTCCTTCTTTGAGTAATGTCAAGGCTTTTTTGGCAATTTCCACTTTGTGCGAATGGGCGTAGTTTTCTTTTAGATTAGAAGTATGATGATACGATTTAGACATCGCTCCCCCACGAATTTTGATAATTTCGCCACTTTCCGCTAATTCATTTATGTCCCTCCGAATAGTGTCTTCCGATACCTTCAAAGTTTCCACCAATTCCCCTAATGATATTCTTGTATGAACGTTGATTTCTTTCAAAATCAAATCTTTGCGTTCTCGTTTTAATAAGCTAACCGACATTGTTTCTATTATATCATTTTTTAGACAAACACTTTTCATTGAATCTTAATTCTTCTGTATTTCAATATCTTTTTCTTTTTGTCTTGATACAAAAAGAAACCGAAGCGTCGGTCGCAAAAAAATCAAGAAATTCCGAAACTCGCTACGCTCAAACAGCGGAATTTCGGGTCGGACTCCCAAAGAACACGAAATTCCCAAAAAGTGTCAGTCTAAAAATTTAAAAATCAAATACATTGAAAACAAAGATATGAAAAAACTGCAAGAAATAAATCGTTACACCAATTAATAATTATGCAAATTTTGCAACAAAATGAGGTAAAATACTTATTTTGAAGCCTTTTTATACTTATTTTTCCATAAAATTGTTTTATTTATCGAAAATTTAATATTTTTGTTGCAATAATTGCAATTTTAATTTGCATTTATTGCAACAAAACTAAATGTATCCTAAAAACTTTTCAGCATGAAAAAAATTAGACTCATAAAAAGCTCTCAACGATTATTATGGCTTTCCCTTCTCGGTGGCCTGACCATGAGTAGCTATGCACACGCTAAGGGAAATGAAAATGCCTTTACGCTCATTCGCAGTTTTTCAAAATTGAATCACGCAAATAATATTAGTGGTAAAATTATTTCTGCAAAAGATGCAAGTCCTGTAATTGGTGCTTCAGTATTTGTCAAAGAAAGCCCCAATGTTGGTACAAGTTCCGATGCGGAAGGAAATTTCAATTTGATTTTACCAGATGTTCTTGCTACGAAAAAAATCACTTTAGTAGTTAGCAGTATTGGTTATGAAAAATTTGAAGTGGCGGTTTCAGCCGGTCAAAGCGCAATGGTAGTTACTTTGAAAGAAAGCCTTCAACAACTTGGAGAAGTGGTTGTAACGGCTTTGGGCGTGAAAAAAGACAAACGAGCATTGGCTTATTCTGTATCAGAAATCAATGGTTCCGACTTTACGCAAGCACGTGAAAACAACGTTGCGAATGCTTTAACAGGTAAAATTGCTGGGGTAAATGCCACAGGTTTATCGACTGGCCCTGGTGGTTCGAGCCGTGTAGTTATTCGTGGAAATGGCTCTTTGACGGGTAATAGTCAGCCTTTATACGTTATCAACGGGATGCCGATTGATAATAGTGTTCCCGGTGGAAGTTCGTTGCCAAATGGTTTGGGTACTAAAACTGGTACCGACCGTGGAGATGGTATTTCAGCCATTAATCCCGATGACATTGAAACCATGACCGTTTTAAAAGGTGGTGCGGCAGCAGCATTATACGGTTCGAGGGGTGCAAATGGCGTGATTTTGATTACGACTAAAAAAGGTAAGGCTCAAAAAGGAATTGGCGTGGAATATAATGGTACATATTCGATGGAAAATATATCGGTATTTCCTGATTTTCAGTACGAATATGGACAAGGAGATGGCGGTGTAAAACCAACAACTTTGGCACAGGCACAAGGTACTGGTCGTCGTTCGTTTGGGTCAAAAATTGATGGCTCAACCGATTATGTAGCCGCCGATGGGAAAAATCATCCATATCTTGCCCAGAAAGATAATTTGAAGAATTTTTATCAAACAGGAACGACTTTTACCAACTCAATTGCTTTATCGGGTGGAAATGATGCCGTTAATTATCGTCTTTCCTTAGCCGATATGGACGCAAAAAGTGTATTGCCAACGAATACTTATAATCGTAAAACGGCAAGTTTGAATATTTCGGCTAAACTTAGCGAACGCCTTAGGGCAGAAGCCGTTGTTCAATACAATCTTGAACAAGGCAATAATCGCCCAATCGCTGGGGATGCTTTGGGAAATCCAAACTGGATGGCTTATGAAGTAGCCAATACGGTGGATGTTCGTTGGTTGAATCCTGGGTACGATGCCAATGGCAACGAGATTTTTTGGAATGATGCGGGTATTGTAACAAATGGTTATTTCTTTACGAATAAGTTTAAAGAAACAGATACGAAAGACCGTTTTATTGGTCAGGCATCCATTTCTTACGATTTATTGAAAAATCTGACTGTAAAAGCAACGACTACACGTGATTTCTATAATTACAATTTCACGAGTATTATGCCAACGGGTGGACAATATTTGCCACAAGGTCAGTATGACGGTATAAAAGCTGATGTTTCGGAAACTAACAGTATGATTACTGTCGCTTATAATACCAAATTTGGTGGAACAATTGGGCTTTCAGTCTTGGGTGGTGGTAATACTCGTCAGTTTAAAAACAACGAAATTGACTTTTTGGGACAAGAATATACGATTCCATATTTTTATAGTTACTCAAACTTAGCAACTTCTTCGGCTACGCCAATTACGAGTAATATTAAAACAAATTCGGTATTTGGTTCAGCAGATTTAGATTATAAAGGAATTTGGTTTTTAACCTTAACGGGTCGTCAGGACTGGTTTTCAACGTTGAGTCCTAGGAATAATAATGTATTCTATCCAAGTATTGGAACGAGTCTAATTCTTTCGGATGTCGTTACGATGCCACAAATATTTGACCAAGTAAAATTGCGTGGTTCGTGGGCTCAAGTAGGTGGTGGCGGTCCTGACCCGTATGCTATCAATTTAGCGTACAGCAATGTTCCAAGTGCCAGTTCAGTTCCTTTACAAAACGTAAGTTCGGTTTCAATTACCAATGCTGAACTAAAACCATTTACATCAACAACCTTTGAACTTGGTTTAAGTACACGATTATTTAAAGGTCGTTTGAATTTGGACGTAGCTTTATACGACAAAAAATCAACCAATGATATTGTGAGTGTGCCTATTTCGGGAGCATCGGGTTATACGAGTGCAATCTTAAACTCAGGTCAATTAAGCAACAAAGGAATAGAAATACTATTGGAAGCTACTCCTTTCAAAACGGCTAATTTCTCATGGAATACAAGTTTCAACTTTGCCTATAACAAAAGTGAAGTCTTGAAATTGGCTGATGGAATCAATACTTTCTCAATTGGTAACTCTGCCAACGGTAACGCCTTCATTAACAACCAAGTAGGAATGCCTTTTGGGGGAATTTATGGGTATCGTATGAAGAAAGATGCAGCAGGAAATATTATTTATGATACTAACTCAAATCTACCTTTACAAACCGACAATAATCAGTTTTTGGGTAATGGCGTTCCTCCGTACACGATGGGT
>JANPGQ010000180.1:0-3169 GCA_031423975.1 Cytophagales bacterium
TAGTCAACAATGGACAATAAAATAGAGCCTCATTAGGAACACTGACTTCAGTGTAACTAAGAAGCACAGCATCAGCAAATTCAAATTGCAAGAGGGTGCAATTTAATAATTAAAGCATCATATAATCAAGCATTTTATACAAAAATCACTAAGATTTTCCATATATCCACTAAAACATTTCAGAGTTTCAAGAACAAATAATAAATAAATTGATCGTATAGCGGCAAGAAGTATTGCATAATTTTTAGAAAAGTTTGCAAAATTCACTCTTTTAACCCTAAGTTATTTCTAATTTTCGTAAAAAATCCACCCGACTTTTTGCCCGTTTCAATTTCCCCAATGAGAAATCCATACGGTTTCAAAAGTTCAATATGGTCGCAAATAATTTTTAAAATTGCAGTTATCGGGATGGCAAGAATAATGCCCGAAATGCCCCAAAGTAGTTCACCAAGGACCAAAGCCAAAATGGTAAATAATGGATTGATTTTTACTTGTGGACCCAAAATAAGGGGTTCTAAGACCCATCCTTGAATAAATTGTACAACTCCGTAAGTAATCACAATGCCAATCAACATTGAAAATTCGGCACCGTGCAGGGCAGAAACCAATACAGTTAAAGTTGTTCCCGTAATATTCCCCACGAAAGGGACAATTTCTAATAAACCGCACAGAATGGCAAAAAATAAGGCATTTTCAACGCCAATGATGCTAAATCCAATGCCGTACATAATCCATAAACAAAATATCATTTTGGAAAGCCCAAGCAAATATTGTTGAGAAACATTGGTAGCGGAATGGATAATTTGCTCCATTTCAACTCGTTGAGAAGGGGCTGAAAGTTTAAGTAGGAAGTTTTTTAGGTGCGAACGATAATACAACAGAAATAAGAAATAGACCAATACCAAAACGAGATTTGTGAGAATATTGGTGAGTGAACCCGCCACCGTTTGCATGATGCTGGTGTATGAAGGCTGTTCTGATTTCAAGATTTCCAATTGCTCTTTTGCCGAAATTCCTAAATGGGTAAAAATGTACTCCTGTGTGTCTGTGAAGGTAGTAATTGCCTTTTGTTTCAATAAAGAAACATCATTGGTAAGCTCCGCAATTTTCCACCCTAACAAAAATGCAAGAATCGTAATAATCAACAATAATGCTAAAAAACACACAAATACAGCAACTCCTTTGAGTAGTTTTTTGCTTTCCAACCAATGACAAAAAGGCAGAAATAATGTTGCCAATATTCCACCAATCGTCAAGGGCATCAGGAAAACTTTTGCATACACTAAACCAATAATTATCAGAAATAGTAAAAGTAATTTTTTAATAACGGAAGTGATTGATAGGCTCATATTTTGGGTTTTATTTCGATATTTCTATTTCTCCACTTCACCAACTCAATCCAAATTACCGACACTATCCCAACGCCAATACTGATGCCTAATTGAGCAAGATTCAGATATTCAAATTCAAAGAAAATTGACAAAGGATGCACGTAAAGTAACAGTCCAGTAATGGCAATGGTGATACCGATAACTAATAAAACTAAGTTGTTTTTATACTTCATCGTGGTAAAAATGGAGTAATAAAATGAGCGATTGACCAAGGTTAAAAATATGTTTGCAGTTATCAGTGTTGTGAAAACCATTGAGCGGGTAAGTTGCTCACTATAAGCATGTTGCACGGAATATTGATAAATAAATAAAGTCCCAGCTGTAATGAATAATCCCTGTAAAATACTGGTTGAAAGCTCTTTCCAACTGAAAAACGTACTGGTAAATGGACGTGGTGGCTGGGTCATGGTATTCTTTTCCATCGGTTCATTTTCATAGACGATGGAACAAGTTGGACCCATAACCAATTCTAAAAAAATGATGTGTAAGGGTGAAAAAACATTGGGGTAAATCCAACCCAAAGCCAAGGGAATAAAGACCGTCAGAATTATCGGAACATGAATGGAAATGATAAACTGAATTGCCTTTTTTAGATTGGTATAAATCCGTCTGCCCATCCCTACGGCATCCACCATTTTTGCTAAATCATCGTTCATTAAAACCAAGGAAGCTGCTTCTTTGGCAATTTCAGTACCTTTTTTACCCATTGCGATGCCTATATGTGCGGCTTTGAGGGCGGGTCCATCATTTACACCATCGCCCGTCATGGCAACAATTTGGTTTTGAGCTTTTAGGGCATTAATAATTTTTAGTTTAGCATCAGGGAACATTCTGGTAAAAATTTGGGTAGTCATCACAGTTTTTTTCAAGTCTGAATCCGATAATTTCATCAATTCATCGCCCGAAATACTTTTCTCAAAACCCCTAAAACCTACTTGTTTGGCAATGGATTTTGTGGTTTCGGCATTATCGCCCGTGATGATTTTTACGGTAATTTCTGCCTTATAAAAATGATTGAGAACGGAATGAATATTTTTCTTTGGGGGGTCATAGAATGCCACAATCCCTGTAAAAGCAAAAGACAATTCTTGTTGCGTTTTTGGAAAATCATTGCCCGTAAAATTTGATTCCGCCACGCCAAGTACTCGATAACCATCTGATGCTAAGATATTTAAAGCTTCATGAATTTGTTGTATTTCGGAAGTTGATAAATTGCTAACCTTTATCAATGCTTCAACTGCTCCTTTGGTAGCCACGATTCTATGTCCAGCTTTATCTTCAAAAACATGGGTCATCATCGGTGGAGTGCCACCCAACGGATATTCATGATTCAGAGAATATTGTGGTCTTTCATTGGTTGGAAAAACTTTTGAATAGGCATTATGCAAGGCAATTTCCATGGGGTCGAATGGGATTGGTTCGCTTGCCCACATAGCAATCCTCACGAGGTTTTTTTCATCATCATTTATCAGCGTTTCGGCATCTGAAATGGCATTCGTTTTGAGTACAAATAATTTTGCCAAAGTCATTTTATTCTCCGTTATTGTTCCTGTTTTATCGGTACAAATTACCGTGGCAGAACCCAAGGTTTCAACGGTTTTCATCTGTTTTACCACGATGCCTTTTTTCATCATTCGCCAAGCTCCCAAAGCCATAAAAGTAGTAAAAGCCACGGGAATTTCTTGTGGCAAAATACTCATGGCAAGCGTAAGGGCTTTAAGCAAACTATCCATTAATTCTTTGGAATGGAAATAGTTTATACCCCAAACTACAAAAAA
>JANPGQ010000181.1:0-5188 GCA_031423975.1 Cytophagales bacterium
GTTAGTATGAAAAATATGAGCACCGTATTTATGAACATTTATGCCCTCAACTTCTTCGTTGAATATGTTCCCTCCCGTATGAGTTCTACGGTCGATAACTAAACATTTTTTGCCTTTTTTATAAGCTTCGTGAGCGAAAACAGCCCCAAATAATCCAGCACCTACTATTAAATAATCGTATTGTTTCATTTCAAATTTTTAATCTTGTTGTTCAACTCCAAACGGAAATTCAGCAATTCTTTAAACGACTGCCAGCAAACTTTAAGAAGTTTCATTTTCTGAATCGAAACCTCACCCGTTGCTCTTTCTTTATGAACAATTGGAATATTAAACAATTCTTGACCCGATTTTTTTGCCATAATTGCCAAGAAAATGTTGGGAGCAAAAGGAACGGGATTGGGTAATTGAGCCAATAATTTCTTCAAAAACGAACCTTTAATCAAGCGAAAAGGAATGTTAGAATCCATAATAAAAGTGCCATACACAAAGAACATACTATAACGTAAGATTCTGGTAATCAACAATCTAAATACATCATCATGTCTAATTTGACGGTATCCCAAAATAAAATTAGAGTCGTTTCTTTTCTCCCAAAGTTTTTTAACATCTTCTGGAATAAACTGGTCATCTGAATCGGTTTGAAAAACAAATTCAGCTTCCAATTCAACCGCTTTACGATAGGCGTGTACGACCGCATTACCGTGTCCACCATTGGGCTGATGCACCACAACAAGTTTGGGGTATAAAGGCACAAGTGAGTCAAGAATTTTTCCTGTACTATCTTTCGACCCGTCATTAACTACTACGAGTCGTGTATTTTCTCCTGCAAATTCAGTATCTAAAAGGTCTGACCAGATTTTTACTACGTCTGCCATGCACCCTTCTTCATTGTAGGCAGGCATGACGATGGCTAATTTAATGCTCATTCAAAAAGGTTGTTGGTAGCGAAATTTATATTTTTACAAAAATACCTAATAAGGTTTACATTAACGAAAATCTAAAATAAAGTTCCCGTTGTTTTTATCAAGTGGTCAATAAGTAAAGTATTTTTTGAGTTGATTGACGGGTTTTTCAATCAAAAACCAAGACAATGTGGCTACAAATACGGTAATGCCAAAGAAATAAAATAATTCAAAAACACTATTTTGAGTAATTGAAGGAATTATTCTTTGAATTTTATGCAATCCCCTCAACACAATACTGGTTTGAGGTGTATGAAAATAGTTGTATATAAAATTATGGTACAAATATAATCCGTAACTAATTCTTCCAAAATAACTAACTACTGAATTCTCTAAAACCCATTTCATAATTCCCGAATAGCCCGAAACGGCTCTTAATATCAGAAAGAAACAAAAAACCGAACCTAAGAACCTTTCTACAACCAAATTACCAAAATTATGAGTTTGTCCAGTAGAAAGCTGATTTTGACGAGTTAAATAAAAAGTCAAAATCAGCACTGTAAGACTCAAAAACAGGTAAATATTTTTATTCAATTGCTCAAAAATAGTATCTCGTTTGAAGGTATAGAAGTATGCCATCAGTCCGCCTAACCCGAAGCAATCTAAGCACGTTGGCATCAATACATATTGTACCATCCACTCTGTGCCTTGAAAATAAAAATACATTCTCAACGCAATTGAAAGCACAATCATGACTAACAAAACCTTCAGATAATGGCGTGTGGGCAGAAAAAGTATCAAATACGGAAAAATGAGATAATATTGTTCCTCTACTGCCAACGACCAAAGATGGTCTATTGTACCCATCCAATGCTGTTTGGTAGCAATGTAAATATTGGTTGAATAGGTCAAACACCACAGGATGGTTTCTCGTACGGGAGGCACATCTAAAGCATATAAAACAAATATTGCTAAGAAGTAAATCGGAAATATTCTAAGGCTTCTTCGGACAATAAATTGCTTTACTGAAAACCAATGACTACGCCCCGTTTTGTCATCTTTGAGTTTACTTTGAATTAGGATTCGAGTTATTAAAAAGCCACTCAATACAAAAAACATGGTAACGCCCAAATGTCCCAGTGGCAACACGTTTTTTTCCGCTAACCAATGGTCAATCAGCACCAAGCCCACCGCCAAAAAGCGAATGCCATCAAGTTGGGTAAAATATGTTTCTTGTTTCGTCATAAAGTCAAAATACTACCAATTCGTTTTCACGTTTCTTGGTTTTGTGTTATTCACTTTCAAGGAATCATTCAAATAATAGGTTGTCATTTTTTGACCATTATTAACCAAAACGCCTAATTGATATATTCCATTTTCAAATTCATTGTAATTCAATTCGCCCTCAAAACCATCTTGCCAGTATTTACCCGTTCTTAAAAAAGCATAAGGGGGATAATTTACTAATAATGTGGGCATTAAATAGGTTTTTTGCTGCGATTGAACGATTAGATAGCTTCCATTATTAAAACTATAAATATTCTTTATCGAATTATTTTGAATTGAAATACCATTATCCTTGGTAATTTTCCGATAGTCTCCTTTAAACATTGACGATAATTTTATCGGTTTGCTAAGGAGTGAAATGTCCTTATCCAAGGCTAATAATGGAGTTTTGTAAAGTGTAATAGTAGGTTTTGTGATTTGAGTTTCAGGATATAATTTCCAATTAATTGAAAATGAAATAAGTTGATTTCTGAAATTAACTATTTCTTTAAAATTGAGATAATTAGCGATTACGTTAAATCCGAAGGCAATCAAAATTAAAGGAAAAGAAAGCCATTTAAGATTAGTATGTTCAATTTTGGAAATAATAAAAGTGTAGAGCGTTATCAGTAATAAAATAGCATAAATTTTATACCGACTGGTCAAAAGACCAATGTCTCCAAAACTTATTCTGGTAAAAGTTACTACAATAGCTGTACCTATCAAAAACATCAAAACACCTAATACAAATAGCTCTACATGACTTAGAAAACGATTCTTTTTCAATAATTTACTATTGAAAATCAAGTAGATGGCAATAATTGCACTAATCACAAATAAGATTCCACCAGCAACAATGGTTAATTTTATTCTTCCCGACGAATTGGGCATTAAATCAAAAGCCGAACCCAAAAATGAGAAGAATCCAAATATAATTTTTCCGAGACCAATTCCTACCATTGGCGGATTACTTGGGGGCATCAAATAATGATAAAAATATACTCCGATTAATATTATTGAGACAATTCCAAATATGACAACTTCTTTAAATCTTTTTTGTAAAACTAATAAAACAATACATATTGGGAACACGGTTATACCGTTGCCACTCGTGTAAGTTGCAAAAAAAGCAAAAAGCAGAGCCACATAAAAATATCCTTTTTTCTCAGAACTTATCAAATAAATAAGCATCAAAATAAAGAAAATGATGCCAAAATTTTGAAGGGCTGCCATTCCCCAAAAAGTGTTTTCCCAAAGTTGCAATTGAAACAAAATCAAGGGAATTGGCACAAAGAAAAGTAGTGATATTTTCTGTTTTTGGAATATTTTATAGAAAATACTTAGTACACCAATTAATGAAAAATTGCCAACCCACATCAACCAACGATAATCAATGGTACCGTGAATTTTGAAAACAATTAATGTGATAAATCTATCAAAAGCAATTCTGTGTTCGTTGTGTTGTTTAAAAAATGTTTGGAATTTGTGTAAAAAACCATCCGCATTTTCATAGTCCAGAATGAATGCTTTGAGGGCATGGTCGTCCCATTTCGGAATATTTAGGGAATATTCAGAGAGAAAATAAAAGTAGAGGATTATTGGCAAGGCAATAATTGCCCATGCAAAATATGTTGATTTATTTTTCAAGAATTACAGAAACAATCTTAATTTATTGGCAATATTCTCAGCGTCCAACCCTGATTGGGTTTGGTGGAAATTTTGGTCGCCATAAGTTCCATCGGGATAGCCTTCTGCCCGTAAACTAATAAATTTTTTAAAGGGAATACTTCTCTCCATCAACTGAACTGAAAGTTGTTGTGCTAAGCCTCCAATACTGACGTGTTCTTCGATAACTAATAGATTATCAACCGATTGCAACAAATCAAAACCTTCTTGCGTTATCTGCAAAGGAACCGTATTAGCCGTAAATAAATTGAATTGATTGGCAAATTGGGCTTGTTGCAAAACGCTCACCACATTATTTGCTACAGGACCTAACGCTACAACTGAACCTTTTGGGGTATCTGATTTTACCACTAATTTCAAACTACCAAAATCACCTTCGTGAGCGGGTGTTTGCTTGCCTGCACCCAAACGTAAATACGCAGGGCGACCTTCGGCAACCATTTCTTTCACGAAAGTTTCAACCTCATCGGCAAAAGCGGGAATCCAACATTTTACGTTTTGCAAACTACTCAAACCGCCAATATCTTCAATGGCATGGTGTGTACTACCCATAATTCCGTAGCCATATCCTCCCCCGTTACCAACTAAGAAAACGGGTAAGTTATGTAAGCAAACGTCATTCCTGAACTGTTCCCAACAACGATACACTACGAAGGGAGCAATAGAATAACAAAAAACTTTAAAACCTTTATACGCCAAACCAGCCGCCAGACCCACCATATTTTGTTCGGCAACTCCCGCATTAATAAAGCGATTTCCTAATGTTGACTGTAGGTTTTCGAGGGCATTATAGCCTAAATCTCCCGTTATAAAGATAATTTTTTCATCTTCAAGGGCAATTTTTTCGATGGCATCTGAAAATTCTCTTCTCATTTTCTCTGTTCTTCAACTAATCTTTTTATTTCTTCCGAAGTATTATATCGTTTTATACCTTTTCTCACCTTAGTTCTAATAAACTTTGGACGTTTTTTAGTTTCTTCAAAAATCTTAGCAATGTATTCTCCTAAAAAGCTGATTCCTAATAAGTTAAGCCCTCCAAAGAACATCACTAAAACAATTACCGTAGAAATTCCAGAAGGTGTTTCAGGGTATAAAATATATTTGGCAAAAATCTGCCAAATAATACCTAATATAGAAAGTCCCGTCATCATAAATCCTGCATAAGACATGATTTCTAAAGGAACAAAACTGAACGAAAATATTGCTTTTTTAGCCCACCAGATATTTTTTCGCCAATTATTGGTTGATACACCAAACATTCTTTCTGGGCGAACATAGTCCACACCCGTTTGTTTGAATCCTACCCAAGCACGTAATCCTCTTAAAAATTGTTC
>JANPGQ010000182.1:0-2020 GCA_031423975.1 Cytophagales bacterium
GTGGCATTTATAAATTGTGGATTTTCGATTTACAACTACGGATTAGTTGGATTCTGATTATCAGTGTATTAATTGAACTACCTTTTTCCAAAAATAATCCCTCAAACACAAGGATATTTCTTTTAAAAGTTCAATTTTTGTGTAAAGATACGTTTCAAAATTGAGTTTTGAAGTAGATATGAGCCATGAGTTGTGAGCTATGAAGGATATTTTACAAAAAAATATCAGTCCTGAATCCCTAAATCTTTATAAAACCTAACCCCAAAAATATGGAAAATGCCAGAACCGCAAACTATTCCCGAACTACCATCACCGAGTTGATGATTCCTTCTTATGCTAATTTTGGGGGTAAAATTCACGGGGGTATTTTGCTCTCTTTGATGGATAAAGTGGCGTATGCTTGTGCCACTAAACACGCTGGTACTTACGTGGTTACGGTGTCGGTGGATAATGTAGAATTTAAACAACCCGTTGAAGTTGGCGAGTTGGTTTCGCTTCATGCTTCGGTCAATTATGTTGGCAATAGCTCCTTGATTGTAGGCATAAAAGTGGTGGCTGAAAACATCAAAACTGCCACGGTGAAGCATACCAATACGTCCTATTTCACGATGGTAGCCAAAGATGATGACGGAAAACTCGCCAAAGTACCCGAATTGATTCTGGAAAATGATGAGGACATTCGTAGGTTTTTGGAAGCTATAAAACGCAAAGAAATTAAAGCATCTTACAAAACCATTTTAGACAATGCCAAAACCAGCATGGAAATTGATGAAAATGTGCATTTATTAGAAAACGAAAGGTGCATCATCAAGCGGGATAAGGATATGCAGAGTGAATGGGTGTAGTTTTTAGACTTTTATCAAAACAATCTATTCTGAACTCAAAAAAAAGTAGTAGATTTGAACAAAACAATATGCTAAAAAAATGTTTCTAAAATCGTCTGATTATACATACCTAACTTCTCTTGAAATAGAAAATATCAAGTGTTTTAAAAAGAAACAAATTCTCTATTTCACGGACGAGAATGGGCGTATATACCAGTGGAATATACTTTTGGGGGATAATGGAACGGGGAAAACTACACTTTTGAGAAGTATGTTTTTCATTAATAGTAAATATACATACTGGGAAAAGTCTTCGGAAATGATTGAACTATTAAACATTAATGATTTATCAAGAATTACGATTGGTGAAATTTCCTCTGGTATAGAGTTTCATAGGATATTAAAAGGTGTAGAGGGAGGTCGTAGCATAGGCTACGTATCCGATGATGATATTATGTCTAAATTAGAAATAATTGCTCCACTGAAAAACAATTTTATTGCTTACGGAGCAAACAGAACAGGAGAAAAAAATACTTTTACTACTCCACAAGATTCCTCTACATTAATGGAGGATGATGTAAAACTAATCAATGTAGAAAGTTATTTTATTAATCTTGACTATTTACGAAGTAAGGAAGAAGGAGAAAAATCGGAAAGAGAATATAAAATAGTTGAAGAGATTTTAAAGAAAGTCCTTCCTGACGTAGAAGATATAAGAATTATTACAAAAGAAAGAAAACCTTATGTTGAGTTTTTAATGAAATACGGCTGGATTAAATACCAAGATTTAAGTCTTGGTTATCAGACTGTTACGGCTTGGATGGTGGATTTGGCGGTGAGAATGTTTGAGAAATTTAGTCGTCACAAAGACCCATTAGCACAGCCCGCCGTGGTGATGGTAGATGAAATAGACTTGCACATGCACCCTCGTTGGCAGCAAAAAATCATGCGTCATCTTTCTGAACAATTCCCCAAAATTCAATTTATCGTAACGGCTCATAGTCCACTAATTGTACAGTCGGCAACGGATGCTAATGTGATTGTATTGAAACGTGAAGGAAATCAAGTTGTGGTGGATAATGATCCAATTTCTGTAAAAAATTGGAGAGTGGATCAAATCTTAGCCAGTGATATGTTTGGAGTAAGTATGAGAGATGAACAGATTACTGAAAAATTAAATCGCCGTAGAATTCTTT